>JBPEXC010000117.1:0-5245 GCA_052032035.1 Acidimicrobiales bacterium
TCAGCCCGTTCGGCGCCCAGGTCCACGCCCCGTGGGGCATGGCCCTGCAGCACCGACTCGCCGAGCAGTGGGGCTGGGACGTCGAGCTGATGTGGAGCGACGACGGCATCGTGCTCCGCCTCCCCGAGGCGATCGACGCCCTGCCGACCGACGAGCTCCTGATCGACCCCGACGAACTCGACGACCTCCTCGTCTCCCAGCTCCCCAACACCGCCATGTTCGCGTCGAGGTTCCGGGAGTGCGCGGCCCGAGCCCTGCTCCTGCCCCGCCGCCGTCCCGACCGCCGCACCCCGCTGTGGCAGCAGCGCCAGAAGGCCGCCGACCTCCTCACCGTCGCCGCTCGCTACCCGTCGTTCCCGATCCTGCTCGAGGCCACCCGGGAATGCGTGAACGACGTGTTCGACCTCCCGGCCCTGCGCGGTCTGCTCACGGATCTGCGGAGCCGCAAGATCAAAGCGGTCACCGTCGACACCGACACCGCGTCGCCGATGGCGTCGTCGCTGTTGTTCGGGTGGATCGCCCAGTACATGTACGAGGGCGACGCGCCCCTCGCCGAACGTCGCGCCGCCGCCCTCGCCCTCGACCGCGACCTGTTGCGCGACCTCCTCGGTGCCGAGGAACTCCGCGAGCTGCTCGACCCGGCCGTGCTCGACGACCTCGAGGCCGAGCTGCAGCGCCTGGCCCCGGAGTGGCAGGCCCGCACGGTCGACCACGTCGAGGATCTGTTGCGCTGGCTCGGTCCGCTCAGCCGCGACGAGATCGAGGCGAGAGCACAGGAGAGCGTCGAGACCGGCGCCGCCATCGCACAGTTGCTCACCGAACGCCGCATCATCGAGGTCGGCGTGGCCGGCGGCCAGCGCCTCGCCGCCGCCGACGACGCGGCCCGGCTGCGCGACGGCCTCGGCGTCGCCCTGCCGCCGGGCCTGCCCGCCGCGTTCACCGAACCGGTGGCCGACCCCCTCGGCGACCTCCTCACCCGCTACGCCCGCACCCACGGACCGTTCCTCGTCGGCGAGGTCGCCGAGCACTACGGCCTCGAGGTCGAGCGGGCCGACGCCGGCCTGGTCGCCCTCGAGAAGGAAGGCCGCCTCGTCCGCGGCGAGTTCCGGCCCGACGGCACCGAACGGGAGTGGTGCCACCACGACGTGCTACGCACCCTGCGCCGTCGCTCGCTCGCCGCCCTGCGCTCGGAGGTCGAACCCGTCGACCCCGACGTGTTGGCCCGATTCCTGCCCGAGTGGCAACACATCCGCGACGGCGGGGGCCCGGCCGGCACCGGCGGCTCCCGCCTGCGGGGCGTCGACGGGTTGGCCGAGGTGATCACCACCCTCCAGGGCGCCGGTCTGCCGGCGTCGGCCCTCGAGACCGATCTCCTCCCGGCCCGCATGGCCGCCTACTCGCCGACCGACCTCGACACCCTGCTCACCGCCGGCGAGGTCGTCTGGGTCGGCGCCGGCTCCCTCGGCACCAGCGACGGCCGCATCCGTCTGGTGTGGCGCGACCAGGCGCCGTTCCTGATCCCCGAGCCCGACGACCCGCCCGACGACCCGATCCACGAGGCGTTGCGGACCGCGCTGGGGGAGCGGGGCGCCGTGTTCTGGAGCGACCTCGTCGCCGCCGCCCAGACCGCCGACCTCGCCTACGACGACACCACCGTGCTGACCGCGCTGTGGGACCTGGTGTGGGCCGGCGAGGTCACCAACGACTCGCTCACCCCGCTGCGAGCGCTGCTCGGTGGCGCCACCCCGAAGAAGGCCACCAACCGTGGCCGTCGCAGTGGTGGCCGCCGACCAAACCTCCGTTCGCTCAATCGCCTCGGCCCGCCCGCCGGCACGGGGCGCTGGTCGCTGGTCGAGCCGCTGCGGCGACCGACTCCGACCTCGACCGAGACCCTCACCACCCGCGCCCTGCAGCTCCTGGAGCGCTACGGGGTGCTCACTCGCGAGATGGCGCTCGCCGAGGGCGCCCAGGGCGGGTTCGCCGGCGTCTATCCGGTGCTCAAGGAGCTCGAGGAGCGGGGCCAGCTGCGCCGGGGTTACTTCGTCGCCGGCCTCGGGGCCGCCCAGTTCGCGCTGCCCGGCGCCGTCGACCGCCTGCGCGACCAACGTCGGGTCGGCGTCGACGACGAGGGCGACGAGCCGGCGCGGCCGATGGTGCTCGCCGCCACCGACCCGGCCCAGCCCTACGGTGCCGCCCTGCCCTGGCCCGACAACGCCGGCCGCCCGACCCGAGCCGTCGGCGCCTACGTCGTGCTGCTCGACGGCGAACCCCTCGCCTTCCTCGACCGTGGCGGTCGCAGCCTCACCGTGTTCCCGGCCGCCGCCGAACCGAACGAACTCGGCGACCTCGATCCCCGCTGGGTGAGCGCCCTGGCGTCGCTGGTGCACGACGGCAAGCTGCGCCGCATCGAGGTCACCAAGATCAACGGCGAACCGCCGGCCGAGCATCCCATCCTGCGCGACCTGCTCACCGCCAACGGCTTCGCCCAGGGCTACAAGGGCCCCACGCTGCGTCGTTGAACTGCAGGGCCGTTGAACCGCACTAGCATCGGCGCCGTGAACGGCAGCGTCTCGAGCGACTCCCCGGCCCGGCCGGCCGAGAATCTTGGCTGACGGTCCGATCGTTCGCACGTTGCGAGTCCTCGAGGCCCTCTGCCTCCACGGTCCGCAGTCGCTCTCCGAGCTCGCCGACCGGCTCGAACTCGGTGCACCGACCACCCTGCGGTTCCTGCGCCTGATGGCCGGCGAGGGGTTCGTTCGTCAGAACGACGACCGCCAGTGGGCGGCCACCCTCACCATGTGGCGCCTCGGTGCGGCGGTGATCGAACAGGGTGGTTGGGCGACGGCGATGAACGCCCAGCTCCAGCTGGCCTGCGACGAGCTCGGTGAGACCGTCGTCTACGCCAGCTACGAGGACGGCGCCACGGTCTACCTCGGCTCGGCCGAACCGCGCCGCGACCTCCGCACCCACGTCGCCCTCGGTCGTTCCCAGCCCGCGTCGCGCACCGTGACCGGCCGCTGCGTCCTCGCCCACCTGGAGCCCGACGCCCTCGAGGCGACGATGGCCGAGTTGTGGGGCAAGGACTGGGCGGGCAAGAAGCGCAAGGAGTTCCTCGCCGAGCTCGACGCGATCCGTGCCGACGGGTTCGCCGTCGGCGGCAGCGCCACCTGGGGCGACCTCTGGGGCGCCGCCGTGCCGGTGCGCACCAGCTCGGGTGTGGTCCGGGGCGCCGTCGGCACCGTGATGGTGCAGGGACGCCAGCCCGACGACGCCGCCCCGGTGATCGACGCGCTCCGGCGCGCCGCATCCCAGCTCGTCGCCTTCTGAGGCGCTCGACCCCCGGCGACCCCCGCTGATCGGCGCGCTCGGCGCGCTCGTCGTCGAGTCGCGTTGATGCCTGTCACCAAAGAGTGACACCGGCGATTTGCGCGCTCGGCGGTGCCCCTCCATCCTGTCGGATGTTGCTCAGTAATAGTTGATTCGACTCACCGAAAGTCGAAGAACGATCCTGGAGGTGTGGCATGCAAGGCGAGACCGGAATCGACGCCGCGACGAGCGTCGGCGTGGAGACGTTCGGCTTCTACGAGGTGGCGTCGACGACGCCCGACCGCGTGGCCTTCGTCGACTACGCGGCCGACGCCGTCTCGCCGACGACGTCGACCTACGGCGAGGTGCTCGCGCGGGTCAACGCGGTGTCGGCGGTGCTCGACCGGTGCGGGCTCGACGTCGGCGACGTGGTGGCCGCCGTCCTGCCGAACGGGGGCACGTTGTCGACCGTGGAGCTCGGCGTCGTCCAGCTGCCCCTCTACTTCACGCCGATCAACCGCCACCTGGCGGTGCCGGAGGTGGCCTACATCCTGGGCGACGCCGGAGCCCGCCTCGTGTTCACCGCCCCCGAGTACGAGGACGCCGTGCGCACCGCTGCGACCCAGGCCGGCCTCGGCGCCGGCGACGTGGTCGTCGTCGACACCGACCGCCTCGACGCCCTGGTCGCCGAGCACGGGGCGGCGGCGCCGGCCGAGCGCAGCGCCGGGCAGCGCATGCTCTACACCTCGGGAACGACCGGGCACCCCAAGGGTGTGCGGCGCGAGCTGTCGGGCAAGCGACCGGAGGACAACCTCGAACTCGTCGCCAAGCGCGCCAGCCTCTACCGCATCGACCACGCCGATGGCGTCCACCTCGTCACCGCCCCGATGTACCACGCGGCGCCGGGCGCCTACGCCGTGCAGGCCCTCCACCTCGGGCACACCGTGGTGATCATGGCGAAGTGGGACGCCGCCACGTGCCTCGAGTTGGTCGAGCGGCACCGGGTGACCCACACCTACATGGTGCCGACCATGTTCAACCGGCTGCTCGAGCTCGACCCCGAGCAGCGTGGCCGCCATCGGCTCGACTCGCTCCGCAGCGTCCTCCACACCGCCGCGCCGTGCCCGGTCCACGTGAAGCAGGCGATGATGGACTGGCTCGGCCCCGTCCTGTTCGAGATCTACGGCGGCACCGAGGGCGGCGCCACCTTCGTCGGCCCCGAGGACTGGCTCGAACGCCCGGGCACGGTCGGCGCGGCCCGCGCCGGGGTCGAGATCCGCATCCTCGACCCCGACGGTGAGTCGCTGCCCGCCGGCACGCCGGGGGCCGTCTACCTCTCGATCCCGACCCAGCGCTTCGTCTACCTCAACGACCCGGGCAAGACGGCGGCCGCTCGGGTCGGCGACTTCTTCACCCTCGGCGACATCGGCTACCTCGACGACGACGGCTACCTGTTCCTGTGCGACCGGGCGGCCGACGTCGTCGTGTCGGGCGGGGTCAACATCTACCCGGCGGAGATCGAAGGCGCCCTCCTCCGCCACCCGGCGGTGGTCGACGCCGCGGTCCTCGGCGGGCCCCATGCCGACTGGGGCGAGGAGCTGGTGGCGTTCGTCGTCGCGCGCGACGGCGAGGAGGTCGACCCGGCGGAGCTCGAGGCCCACTGCCGGCGGGAGATCGCCGGGTTCAAGTGCCCGCGCCGATTCGAACTGCGCCCCGAACTGCCCCGCTCCGAGGCGGGCAAGCTCCTTCGCCGCGACCTGCGCGACGAGCTGTGGGCCGACCACGAGGGGCGGATCTGATGGACACCCTCGAACGACGAGCCCACGCCGAGGCCTGGTTCCGGGCCGAGCTGCCGGGGCACACCGACCGCCTTGCGGCGGCGTCGGGCGACGCCGCCGCCGTGCTCGACGCCACCCGATGCCTGCATCGGGCGATGGTC
>JBPEXC010000118.1:0-8597 GCA_052032035.1 Acidimicrobiales bacterium
CACGGTGCGGAGCCGGATCTCGGGGGTGCCGAGCTCGAGGTTGCCGCCTCGCAGGATCAGTCGCTGGAGGCCGGTGGCCACGCCGAGACCGACCCCGAGGCCCACGACAGCCGAGATCAGGCCGACGACCACGGCCTCGGTCATCACCATGCGCAGCACCTGCGACGACGACGCCCCGATCGCCCGCAGCAGGCCCATCTGGCGGGTCCGCTGGGTGACGAGGATGGCGAAGGTGTTGTAGATGATGAAGATCGACACGAACAGGGTCACCAGGGCGAACCCGAGCAACACGTTGCCGAAGATGCTGATGAAGGAGCCGAACTCCTCCTGGGTCTCGTTGATCGCCACCTCCGAGGAGATCGCCTCGAGCCCGTCGGGGGCGACGGCCTCGAGATCGGCGACGAGGGTGTCGACGTCGTAGCCGGGCTCGGCGCCGAACACGATGCTCTCGATCTGGTTCGGTTCGCCCAGCACCTCCTGCATGGTGGGCAGGTCGAACACGACGAAGTAGGGCCCTGGGGAGCCGAACTCGATCGCTCCGACGAGGGTGAACTCGTCGAGGCCCTGGGGGCCGCTGATCGTGACGGTGTCGCCCATCTCGAACCCGGCCTCCTCGATCGACAGCGGATCGAGCGCCACCTCGTCGGGACCCTCGGGGGCCTTGCCCTCCTCGAGGGTGAGGGACGTGATGTCGCTGGGGCCGGCCCACGACACGGCGATGACGGGCGGACCCTGCGGGGCCAGCACCTCGCCGTCGCCGTCGAGGGCGAACACCCGGCTGGTGGCCGACAGCCCCGCCTCGTAGGCGGCCACGCCGTCGACGTCGGCGAAGGCGTCGACGATCGACTCGTCGAAGCGGGCGACCTCGCCCTGGGACGACGACACCTCGCCCTCCTCGGCCTGGACGATGGCGTCGACCCCTTCGAAGATGTCGGCGCTCAAATCGTCGAACGTCGAGCGGAGCGTGTCGGTGAACATGAACGAGCCGGCGACGAAGCCGACCCCGAGGACGATGGACAGCATCGTCAGGATGAGGCGGCCCTTGGCCGACCCGATCTCGCGGAGGGTGAGCTTGAGCATCAGTCCCCCAGGCTCTTGATGCGGTCGAAGACCTGGTCGGCGGTCGGCTCGAAGATCTCGTCGACGATCTGGCCGTCGGCGAGGAAGAGCACCCGGTCGGAGTACGAGGCCGACACCGGGTCGTGGGTGACCATCACGATCGTCTGGCCCAGCTCACGCACGGCGCGACGCATGAACTCGAGGATCTCGGCGCCGGTGCGGGAGTCGAGGTTGCCGGTGGGCTCGTCGCCGAAGATGATCTCGGGCTGCGAGGCGAGCGCCCGGGCGACGGCCACGCGCTGCTGCTGACCGCCCGACAGCTCGTTGGGTCGGTGCTTCTGGCGGTCGGTGAGGCCGACCGTCTGGATCACGTGGTCGATCCACTCGGCGTCGCCCTTGGCTCCGGCGAGGTCGAGGGGGAGGGTGATGTTCTCCCGAGCGCTGAGCGTGGGGATCAGGTTGAACGCCTGGAAGATGAAGCCGATCTTGTCGCGGCGCAGCTTCGTGAGGTCGCTGTCCTTCAGCGACGAGATGGCGACGTCGCCGATGTAGGCCTCGCCGCCGCTCAGGCGGTCGAGTCCAGCCATGCACTGCATGAGCGTCGACTTGCCGGAGCCCGAGGGGCCCATGATCGAGGTGAACTTGCCGGCCTCGAAGCCGACGGTGACGCCGCGCAGGGCGTGGACCTCGATCTCGCCCTGGCCGTAGACCTTGACGGCGGCGTTGGTGCGGGCGGCGAGGGTGCCGGCGGCGGCGCCGGCAGCGGGGGACATGGATGCGGTCATGGCGATGACGCTACGACGGGGGACGTGTGGCGTCGTCCGCCAAAGGGAGGATCGCGCCTCCACCCCTCAGCGGATTCGCCGCCGTGTCAACATCTCCGAAAGTTGTTGCCAACCGCTCACGACCTCGTCCCCGGGGCCGACGCTCATTGAATGCGGCTCTCTCTCAGCTCCCGACTCCGGATCCTGTGGCGGCATCGCAAGATCGGCCGCCCGAGTGTGCACGACCTGCGGGTCGAGTTCGACGAGATCATCGCCGCCAACTACGACGCCTTCCCGATGATTCCGGGCACGACGCTCGACGATCAGCTCGGCGGCGGCGTCCACTGAACGCCGCCTGAGCGGCCCGGCATTTCCGGGCGCCCAGCATCCTCAGGCGGGCAGCACCCAGGCCGCCTCGTCGACGCCGAGCGGGCCGGTGGCCCCGGCGACCGAGCGCAGCAACACCTCGCCCTCGGGTAGGTCGATCGGCGCGTCGGTCAGGTTGACCCACACCTCGACGCCGCTGCCGCGGCGGAACGCCACGACGTCGTCGCCGGCGTCGAGCATCGTCAGCTCCTCGTCGTGCACCAGATGGGTGGCGCGCAGGGCGATCGCGGTCCGGTGCAGCTCGAGGCTCGAGGCCGGATCGCCGGTCTGGGCCTCGGCCGACAGCTCGCCGAAGAAGGCGGGCTGGGGCAGCCAGGCCGGACCGTCGCCGAAGCCGAACGATTCGCCGTCGCGGGTCCACGGGATCGGCACCCGGCAGCCGTCGCGACCCTTCGACTGGTGGTTGGACTGCTCCCACACCGGGTCGTCGAGCACGTCGAGGGGGAGGTCCCACACCTCGGGGAGGCCGAGTTCCTCGCCCTGGTAGATGTAGGTCGACCCCGGCAGCGACAGCATCAGCAGCGCAGCGGCGCGGGCACGACGAGCGCCGAGGTCGGCGTCGAGGATGTCGTGGGGGCCGTCGAGCAGCCAGCTCCGCCAGTCGGTGTCGAGGGGGAGGCCGAGGCGGGTCGGGTGCCGCACGACGTCGTGGTTCGACAGCACCCAGGTGGGCGTCGAGCCGACCGCCGCGGCGTTGGTGACGGCGTCGACGATGGCGTCGCGCATGTCGGGCGCTCGCCACTCGGTCTGCAGGAAGTCGAAGTTGAACGACTGGTGGTACTCGTCGGGCCGCAGGTAGAGGGCGAGGCGATCCTGGCTGTTCACCCACGCCTCCGCCACCATCATCCGGTCGCCCTCGTAGCTGTCGAGGATGGCTCGCCAGTCGCGCACGATCTCGTGGAGCTCGTCGCGATCCCAGAACGGGTGGTCGGGGCGGGTGGCCGACGCCAGGAGCACGGCCGCCTCGTCGTCGTCGGGGAACGCCGGATCCTTGGCCAGGCCGTGGGCGACGTCGACCCGGAAGCCGTCGGCGCCGTTGTCGAGCCAGAACTTCAGGATCGATTCGAACTCGGCCCGCACCTCGGGGTTGGTCCAGTTGAGATCCGGCTGGTGCTCGTTGAACAGGTGGAGGAACCACTCGCCGTCGTCGAGTCGCTTCCAGGCCGACCCGCCGAACACGCTCACCCAGTTGGTGGGCGGCTCGGAGCCGTCGGGGCCCTTGCCGGGCCGGATGTGGTAGCGATCGCGGCTGGGGTGGCCGGGGGGCGACGAGATCGCCTCCTGGAACCAGGCGTGTTGATCGCTCGTGTGGTTGGGGACGAGATCGGTGATCAGCTTGATGCCGAGCTCGTGGGCCTCGGCGATCATGGCGAACGCGTCGTCGATGTGGCCATAGCGCTCCTCGATCGCCCGGTAGTCGGCCACGTCGTAGCCGCCGTCGGTGAGGGGCGACGCATACCAGGGGTTCACCCAGATGGCGTCGATCCCGAGGTCGGCGAGGTAGGGGAGACGGGCCCGCAACCCGTTGATGTCGCCGGTGCCGTCGCCGTTCGCATCGGCGTAGGACCGCACGTAGACCTGGTAGACGACGCCGCGACGCCACCACGGTACGGTGGACGGGTCGGTGGTGTCGTGGTGGGTGCTGTCGTTCCCGCTCTGGTTCACCGTCGCGACGTTATCGGCGCGACAGTGCAGCCATGCCGGAGGGCGACACGATCCACAAGAGCGCCGCCAGGTTGCGTCCCGCCCTGGCCGGCCACCGGGTCGAGCGGTTCGAGGCGCCGCGGCTCGTGGGGGCCCGTCCCTCGCCCGGCACCCTGATCACCGACGTCGAGGCCGTCGGCAAATATCTCCTGGTCCACTTCGGGGAGCCCGGCCCAGCCCGCACCCTCGAGACCCACATGAAGATGACGGGGAGCTGGCACCTCTACCGCCACGGCGAACGGTGGCAGCGCTCGGCCCGCACGATGCGGGTGCGGATCGACGTCGACTCGGGGTGGACGGCGGTGTGCTTCTCGGCGCCCCACGTCCGGATGCTGGCGGCGGGCGCCCGCACCGGCCACGACCACCTCGGGCCCGACCTCACCTCCGAGTCGCCCGACCTCGAGGCGGCGGTCGCCCGCTTCGCCACCGCCGGCGACGGCTCACGCCCGATCGGCGAGGCCCTCCTCGACCAGCGCATCTGCTGCGGCGTCGGCAACGTCTACAAGAGCGAGGTCCTCCACGCCGAACGTCTCGACCCCCGGGTGCCGGTGGCCGAGGTCGACGTCGAGACCCGCCGCCGCCTGGTGAGGACCGCCCACCGGCTGCTGCGGGCGAACCTCGCCTCCGGCGCCCGGATCACCACCACCGACACCCCCGTTGGGCTCGCCGCCTACCGACGGGCCGGCAGTCCCTGCCCCCGCTGCGGCACGGCGATCGAGCGGATCGTGCAGGGCATCCACGCCCGCTCGACCTACTTCTGTCCCGGCTGTCAGCTGTCGGCGCCGGGGGTGACGAGCCCGGACTCGTAGGCGAGCACGACGGCCTGGACCCGATCGCGCACCCCCAGCTTCGACAACACCCGCCCCACGTGGGTCTTCACCGTGGCCTCGCCGACGAAGAGGGCCTCGCCGATCTCGGCGTTCGACTTGCCCTTGGCCACCTCGATCAGCACCTCGAGCTCGCGCTCGGTCAGGTCGTCGAGGCCGCGCACCGGTCGGGTCCGGCCGGCGGACCCGTCCTGGAACTCCTCGATCAGGCGGCGGGTGACCGACGGGGCGAGCAGGGCCTCGCCGGCGGCGAGGACCCGGATGGCGGCGACGAGGTCGTCGGCCGGGGTGTCCTTCAGCAGGAACCCCGACGCACCGTTGCGCAGCGCCTGGAACACGTAGTCGTCGAGGTCGAAGGTGGTGAGGATCAGGACCTTCGGGGCGTCGGGCATCGCCCGCACCTTGGCCGTGGCGTCGACGCCGTCGAGGCGGGGCATGCGGATGTCCATCAGCACCACGTCGCAGGGACACCGCTCGAGGAGCTCGACGGCCTCCTGGCCGTCGGTCGCCTCGCCCACGACGACGAAGTCGGGCTCCGACTCGAGGATCATCTTGAAGCCGGTGCGGACCAGCTCCTGGTCGTCGACCAACACCACGCGCAACATCGTGCTCATCTTGCCCCCGCCCCGGCCGCGATCGGGAGTTCGGCGTGCACCTCGAACCCGCCGCCGGGGCGCGGACCGGTGCGCAGCGAGCCGCCGAGCACGTCGACCCGTTCCCGCATCCCTCGGAGCCCGAACCCGCTGCCGTCGACCGGGCCGGGCGCCGACGCGCCGCGACCGTTGTCGAGCACGGCGATCGACAGGCAGCCGTCGCTGGCGCCGAGTCGGACGTGGGCCTCGGCGCCCGGACCGGCGTGCTTGTAGACGTTGGTCAGCGCCTCCTCGATGATCCGGTAGGCCCCGAGATCGACCGTCACCGGGAGGTCGGTCGCCTCGTCGGCCCGTTCGCCGGTCACCGACATGCCGCCCCGCCGGTAGGTGTCGAACAGGGCGTCGAGGGCGGCCAGGGTGGGGGTCGGCTTACGGGCGTCGCTGTCGTCGCTGCGCAGCACGCCGAGCACGTGGCGCATCTCGCCGAGCGCGCCCCGAGCCGACTCCTCGATCTGCCCGAGCGCTCCCTTGGCGGCGTCGGGGTCGCGTTCGAGCACCCGCTGGGCCGCGCCGGCCTGCACCACGATCAGCGACAGCCCGTGGGCCACGACGTCGTGGAGCTCGCGGGCGATCCGGCTCCGTTCCTGGGCGATGACGTGTTCCTCGTCGGCCTGGCGCTGGCGTTCGGTCTGGGCGATGCGGTGCTCGACCTCGGCCAGGTAGGCCTGCCGGGTGGCCGAGTTGACGGCGGTGAGGATGCCGCCACCCACCAGCACCGCCACCACCGGCACGGCGTAGAAGTCGACGACGTCGGTCAGCCAGCCCCACAGCGTGTAGAGCCAGAGCAGGGTGCCGAGCGCCATCGGCACCCGCAGGTTCCACGGGCGGGGTCCGTAGAGCACGGCGGAATAGAGCATCACGGCGATCGCCACCCCGAACTCGGGCAGCTCGCGGCCCCACACCACCATGTTGGCGACCAGGGTGAAGCCGAGGCCGACCATCGGCGCCTGTCGACGCAGCACGATGCCGGCGGGGGGCAGGACGAGGAGGACCCATTCCCACCATGCGTCGGGCAGTCGGTTGTTGCCGTTCTCCTCGATCCGGCGCGACAGGCCGATCGCCACGTTGACGCCCATCAGGATCAGCGCCATCGCCCCGTCGACGGCGAGGATCCCGGCCGGGCCCAGCCGTGCCGCGGTGGGCAGCCCGGCGAAGACGGTGGGGCGCGTCGAGGTGGCCATGGACCCGAACCTAGGCTCGCGCCGCCCTCCGCGTCGTCCCCACCTCGGTGGATCGGTTGTCAGCCTCGGGGCGGACGCCTCGCCGCCCGAGCGATCGTGGACGTGACAACTGCCGCTTCGGGGGACGTGGGTTCCCTAGACTGCGAAGGTGCTCTGTTCGTCGTGCGGCGGGACCCTGCCGGCCACCGCTCGGTTCTGCCCCCATTGCGGCACACCGCAGGCCGGCGGTGACGAGGAACGCCGTGTCGTCACGGTGCTCTTCGCCGACCTCGTCGGCTTCACCTCGCTCGCCGAGCGACGCGACCCCGAGGAGGTCAAGCGCCTGATCGACCGCATGTTCGAGCGGTTGACCGGCGAGATCACCGCCTTCGGAGGCGTGATCGACAAGCTCCTCGGCGACGGCATCGTCGCCCTCTTCGGCGCCCCGGTCGCCCACGAGGACGACGCCGAACGGGCCGTGCGGGCCGGGCTGCGGATGCAGGAGACGCTGGCCGCGATGTGCGCCGAGCTCGACCTGCCGGTGCAGCTGCGGGTGGGCGTCAACACCGGCGAGGTCCTGGTCGGCACGTCGATCTCGGGCGGCGACTACACCGCGATGGGCGACGTGATGAACTCCGCCGCGCGGCTCGAGGGGCTCGCCGAGCCCGGGCAGGTGATGGTCGGCGAGGCGACGTTCCAGGCGACCAAGGAGGCGATCGGCTACGACTCGGTCGGCCGGCTCGAGGCCAAGGGGCGGGTCGAGGCCCTCGACGCCTACGTGGCGCGGGCGACGATGCGGCCCCCGGGCATGAAGAGCCGCCGCACCACCGACTTCGTCGGCCGCGACCTCGAGCTCGACCTGATCGGCGCCCAGGCCCGCCTGGCGGTCGAACAGCACCGGGCGCAGACCGTCGTGGTCCTCGGCGAGGCCGGGATCGGCAAGAGTCGCCTGGTCGAGGTGAGCACCTCGCGGGCGGCGTCACAGTGGGGGGCCAAGGTCCTCGAGGGCCGCTCGGTTCCCTACGGCGAGGCCAACGTGTGGTGGCCGGTGGCCGAGGTGGTGCGGCAGGTGTTCGGCATCGGGCCCGACCAGTCGGCCGAGGCCGCCGGCGAGGCCGTGCAGCACTACCTCGACGTCAACGCCCCCGCCCTCACCGCCAGCCTGCGGGCCCGGGTCGGCACGTCCCTCCTCCACGTGCTCGGCTACCCCACCTCGCTGCGGGGCGGCGAGCGCCTCCGCAACCGGGCCGAGGTACTGCTCGGCGTGACCGTGCTGCTCGAGGCCGAGCTGCGGCGCCAACCCCTGGTCGTCGTGCTCTCCGACTGCCACTGGGCGGCCGAGGCGATCTTCGAGCTGATCAACCACCTGATGCGGGAACTGTCGAAGCAGCCCCTGCTCGTGTTCGTCACCGCTCGCTCGCTCGAGCGCAGCGACCTGCTGCTCGGTCGGCACGGGTCGCTGGTGCTCCAGCTCGGCTCGCTCGACGTCGACGCCGCCCGCGGGCTCGTCGCCCAGTTCGACGTCGACCTGCCCGACGAGGTCGTGGCCGACCTGGTCGACCGGGCCGACGGCAACCCCTACTTCCTCGAGGAGCTGTCGGCCCTCGTCGCCACCGAGGCCACGCCCGATCAGGGCGCCGCCGTCGCCGAACTCGCCTCCGGCCGCCTCGAGCGCCTCCCCGACACCCTCCGTGGCATCGTGTCGGCCCGCCTCGACGCCCTCGACCCCGGCACCCGCACCGTGCTCGAGGGCGCGGCCCTGCTCGGCCGGACGTCGACCGTCGGTGGCCTGCGAACCCTGCTGTCGTCGTGGAAGCAGATGGACGCCATCGACGACGAGATCGACGCCCTCGTCGCCGCCGACCTGCTCGAACTGCGGGGCTCGCGCTATCAGTTCCGCTCCGACATGGTGCGCGACGTCGCCTACGGCACACTCACCAAGGCCGCCCGTGCCCTCGGCCACCTCGGCATCGCCCGCTACCTCGAGGACAACCTCGGCGCCGGCATGATCCGCAACTCCGGGGTGGTCGCCATCGCCACCCA
>JBPEXC010000119.1:0-8970 GCA_052032035.1 Acidimicrobiales bacterium
AAGAACCGCCGGCAGGGGGCGCAGCGGGCCGGGTCTCGGGGTGGTGGCATGAGCCCGTTCCGTGGTCGGACCCACTAGGGTCGTACAGGTGTTCGTGCTCGGTGTCGATCCCGGTCTGTCCCGCTGCGGGTTCGCCGTCGTCGAAGCCCAGCGGCGCGGCGGCCGACCGGTCTCGATCGGGGTGATCCGCACCGATCCCGAGCGGCCGACCCCCGCCCGACTCGGCGAGATCGCCCGGGAGATCGACGACCTGATCGCCGAGTTCCGGCCCGCCGCGGTGGCGGTCGAGCGGATCTTCTTCCAGAACAACGTGCGGACGGCCGTGTCGGTGGCTCAGGTGTCGGGCATCGTGATGGCCGCCGCCGTTCGCAGCGGTGCCGTCGTCGCCGACTACTCGCCGAACCAGATCAAGGCCGCCGTCACCGGCGACGGGCGGGCCGACAAGAAGCAGGTGCAGACCATGGTCCAGTCCCTCCTCGGCCTCAACGGGTTGCCGAAGCCGGCCGACGCCGCCGACGCCGCGGCGATCGCGCTCTGCCACCTGGCCCACGCGCCGGTCACCCGGCTGGCCGAGGCGCGGCGATGATCGGCTCCCTGCGCGGCGTGCTGCTCGAACAGCCCAAGGTCGACAAGGGCTCGGCCGAGGTGCTGTTGGAGGTCGCCGGCATCGGCTACCGCTTGACCGTCACCGCCGGCACGCTGCAGCGGCTCCAGGTGGGGGAGGAGTCGTTCCTCTACGTGCACCACCACTTCTGGGAGGCCGACCAGAAGCTGTTCGGTTTCGCCACCCGCGACGAACGCGACGCCTTCGAGGGCTTGCTCGGCGCCCACAAGGTCGGGCCGGCGCTCGCGCTCGCCGTCATCGCCACCTACCCGCCGGCGGAGTTGGCCCGGGTCCTCGCCACCGACGACGTCGACGCCCTCTGCGAGGTGCCCGGCGTCGGCAAGAAGACCGCCCAGCGACTCCTCGTCGACCTCAAGTCGGTGCTGGTGCTGCCGGTCCTCGACACCGCGGATGGCCAGCCGATCGACCTCACCGAGGCCGGTGCCACCACCGAGGTCCTCACCGACGTCCGGCAGGCACTCGACGCCCTCGGGTACGGGCCCGACGAGATCCAGCGGGCCATCAAGGCCCTCGACCCCGCCGAGGTTGCCGCTGCCGCCGACGGCGGCGGGTCGGGTGCACTGCTCAAGAAGGCCCTGCGGACCCTGGCGGCCGGCTGATGCCTCGAGAGGAATGGGTCGAGCCCGAGGCCACCGTGGAGGAACGGCCGGGCGGAGTCAACGACGAAGGAGGGCTCCGGCCGCGCTCCCTCGACGACTTCGTCGGCCAGACCGAGCTCAAGGAGCGCCTGGGCGTGATCCTCGAGGCGGCGCGAGGGCGCGGCCAGGCGGTCGACCACCTCCTGTTCGCCGGTCCGCCCGGGCTCGGCAAGACCACGCTGGCCGGCATCGTCGCCACCGAGGTCGGGGCGCACTTGACGGTCACATCGGGTCCGGCGATCGAGAAGGCGGGCGACCTGGCGTCGATCCTGTCGAACCTCGAGGGCGGCGACGTGTTGTTCATCGACGAGATCCACCGGTTGCCCCGGGCCGTCGAAGAGGTCCTCTACCCGGCGATGGAGGACCGTCAGATCGACGTGATGCTCGGCAAGGGTCCCGCCGCCCGGTCGATCCGCTTCGAGTTGGAGCCGTTCACCCTGGTCGGTGCCACGACCCGGACCGGCCTGATCACCGGGCCGCTGCGCGACCGGTTCGGCTTCCACTTCCGGCTCGAGTTCTACTCGCCGGCCGATCTCGAGGCGATCGTGCTGCGGGCGGCCGCGATCCGCGACGTGCCGATCGACGCCGCCGGGGCGCACGAGATCGCCCGCCGCAGCCGCGGCACGCCCCGCATCGCCAACCGGCTGCTGGCGCGGGTGCAGGACTACGCCGATGTGCGGGGGAGCGGCACGATCGACCAGGAGTCGGCGGCCGACGGCCTCGCCCTGTTCGGCATCGACGAGCGAGGGCTCGACAAGATCGACCGCACCCTGCTCGAGAACCTGTGCGTGCACTTCGGTGGTGGGCCGGTGGGGCTCAAGACCCTCGCGATCAGCGTGGCCGAGCCGCCCGAGACGGTCGAGGACGTGATCGAACCGTTCCTGATCCAACAGGGCCTCATGCTCCGCTCACCGCAGGGGCGCATCGCCACCCCGGCGGCCTGGCAACACCTCGGCCTCCCCGTCCCCGACGGCACCCCGCTGCCACCTCCGGACACCCCGCCGCTCTTCAGCTGATCGGATACCTGCCCCGGAGCGCGCTTGACGGCGAGGGCGTCGATGTAGTTATGTGGCTACATATCTCGGGAGGTGGTTCGAATGTCGACGTTCACGAGTCGTGAGTTCAACCAGGAGACCAGTCGGGCCAAGCGTGCCGCGGCCGAAGGGCCGGTGTACGTCACCGATCGAGGCCATCCCTCCCACGTGCTCCTGAGCTACGAGCGGTACCTCGAGCTCGTCGGAGCCGGCCGCAGCATCGTCGATCAGTTGGCCGCAGCGCCGGGTTCGGAGGACATCGATCTCGACGGCCAACCAAGTCGAGAGTTGGCTCGTGGAGCCGACCTCGACTGATGTTCCTCCTGGACACCAACGTCGTTTCGGAGCTTCGCAAGGCGCGGACGGGACGAGCGAATGGAGCGGTCGTTGCGTGGGCTGACGCCACGCCGGTGCAGCTTCTCCACCTGTCCGTTGTCACGATCCACGAGCTCGAGGTTGGCGTCCGCCTCAAGGAGCACGCGGATCCGGCGCAAGGGGCGGCACTTCGAGCCTGGCTCGACGATCAGGTCGCCCCGGCCTTCGCCGGCCGAGTACTGCCGGTCGGCGAGGCCGAAGTCAGGATGGCTGCGGGCTTCCACGTCCCGAACCCGGCGCCGTTTCGCGACGCGCTGATCGGGGCGACGGCTGCCTGCCACGGGCTGTCGGTAGTGACCCGCAACGTCGTCGACTTCGAACGATTCGGGATCCGTACCCTCGACCCCTGGTCGCCCTGAGTCGGGTCATCGGTCGCGAAGGCAGGCTCCGGGAGGCGTCGGGTTCGGTGGGTGGCTTGGCATCCTGGCGGGGCCGTGGACACCGACGACTTCGACTACGACCTCCCCGACGACGCGATCGGTCAGACCCCGGCCGAGCCACGCGACTCGGCCCGGCTCCTCGACGCCCGGGATCCCGCAGCGATCGCCCACCACACGGTCGCCGACCTGCCCGATCTGCTCGACGAGGGCGACCTCGTCGTGGTCAACGACACCCGAGTGCTGCCGGCCCGCTTCCACCTGCGCAAGCAGACCGGCGGCGCCGTCGAGGTGCTCCTGCTCGAACCGACCGGCCAGCACCACCGGTGGCGAGCCCTGGTGAAGCCCGGCAAGCGGCTCCGCCCCGGCGTCGTGCTCGAACTCGACGGCACCCCCGCCATCGAGGTGATCGACGGGCTCGACGACGGCCGACGGGTCGTCGAACTCCTCGCCGACGACCTGCTCGAGGCGGCGGGCGAGGTGCCGCTCCCGCCCTACATCCACGAGCCGCTGGCCGACCCCGAGCGCTACCAGACCGTGTACGCCCAGGACCCCGGGTCGGTGGCCGCTCCGACCGCCGGCCTCCACCTGACCGACCGGGTGCTCGCCGACCTCGAGGCGAAGGGTGTCGGCCTCGAGCGGGTCGAGCTGCGGGTCGGGCTCGGCACGTTCCGCCCGATCTCGACCGACCGGGTCGAGGACCACCACATGCACACCGAGCGCTATCGGGTCACCGAGGCGGCGTGGGAACGCATCCAAGCGACCCGATCCGCCGGCGGGCGCATCGTCGCCATCGGCACCACGACGGTGCGGACACTGGAGTCGGCCGCCGCCACCGGGCAGCTGGAGGGGGACACGGAACTCTTCATCCATCGCGGCTTCGACTGGCGGGTGGTCGACGTCCTGCTCACCAACTTCCACGTGCCCCGCTCGTCGCTCCTGGTGATGATCGACGCCTTCGTGGGGGACAGCTCTGCTGCGAGTGACAGCTCCGCTCGACCGGCGTGGCGGGACGTCTACGCCACAGCCCTCGCCGAGGGGTACCGCTTCCTCAGCTTCGGCGATGCGATGTTGCTGGCCCGCCCGCAGGCGTGATGTCGCTGGCTCGCCCGGTCTGACCGGCGCCGCCGACCACGTCAGGGCGTCGAGTCGTTAGCGTGAGCAGCCGTGTTGCGCATCGAGGTCACCCACACCGACGGCAATGCCCGCACGGGCCGGATCGTCACCCCACGGGGCGAGATCCCCACGCCGGTGTTCATGCCGGTCGGCACCCGGGCCGCGGTCAAGACCCTCGACACCCGTGACCTCGACGACCTCGCCCCGCCGATCGTGCTCGGCAACACCTACCACCTCATGGAGCGCCCGGGCTCGGATCTGATCGCCGAGATGGGCGGCCTCCACGGCTTCATGGACTGGTCGGGCCACATCCTCACCGATTCCGGCGGCTACCAGATCTTCAGCCTCGAGCCGAAGATCACCGAGGAGGCCGCCACCTTCCGGTCGGTGTACGACGGCGCCTACGTCGAGCTGTCGCCAGAACGGTCGGTGAAGGTCCAGGAGGAACTGGGTAGCGACATCGCCATGGTCCTCGACATCTGCCCGCCGCTGCCGTCGGCCCGCCAGGTCCAGGTCGACGCCCTCGAACAGACGCTGCGGTGGGCCGAGCGCTCCAAGGCCGCACACACCCGAGCCGACCAGGCCCAGTTCGGCATCGTCCAGGGCGGCGTCGACGTCGAACTCCGCGAGGACTCGGCCACGCGCACCGTCGAGATCGGCTTCGACGGCTACGCCGTCGGTGGGCTGTCGGTCGGGGAGAGCCGCGACGAGATGATCCCGGCGTTGCAGGCGGCGGTCGCCCACCTGCCGGCCGACAAGCCCCGCTACTTCATGGGCCTGGGCGACCCCGTCGGGCTGATCGAGGCGGTCCACAACGGCATCGACATGTTCGACTGCGTGCTGCCGACCCGGCTGGCCCGGCACGGTACGGCGCTCACCAGCGAGGGTCGACTCAACCTGCGCAACCTGAGGTTCGCTCGCGACGACGGCCCGATCGACCCGAACTTCGACCATCCGATGTCGTCCCGCTACTCCCGGGCCTACCTCCGTCACCTCCTGGTGACCAACGAGCCGACGGCGGGCCGCATCATCACCTTGCACAACCTGGCCTGGCTGGCCGATCTGGTCGAGCGGATGCGCACCGCCATCGAGGCCGGCACCTTCGAACAGCTCCGGGCCGAGGTGCTCGCCGTCTGGGCCTGATCACCGACCCCGGTGACCGCCCCTCGGGCCATCCGCACCGATAGCGTGCATCGGCTGGAGGTCCCTCATGGCCAATCTGATTGTCTTCGGCGTGGCGTTCGCCGCGATCTATTTTCTCATGATCCGCCCGCAGCAGCAGCGCCAGCGCGAGGCTGCGGCCCTGATGGCCGGCCTGGAGCCGGGCGACGAGGTGGTGCTCAGTTCGGGCATCCACGGCTTCCTCACCGAGGTCGAGGCCACGGTCGTGTGGGTCGAGGTGGCCGAGGGCACCGAGCTGAAGGTCACGAAGTCGTCGGTCATCTCCAAGGTGACCGAACCGGAGACGGACGAGAGCTGAACGCCGAGACGCGGCCCGGCGACCCTGGTCACCGGCACCGCGGACGAGCGAAAGTAGCGAGGTAGGCAAGCGATGAAGGGTTCGTTGTTCGGAGCGTTGTTGGTGGTCGTGGCCGCCGTCGGCGGCTTCGTCTACACGGTCGAGGCGGGCAACGAGCCGTTGCTCGGGCTCGACCTGCAGGGCGGCGTCTCGGTGGTGCTCCAGCCCTCCGAGGACAGCGAGGACCCGAGCGACGAAGCGCTCGACCAGGCCCTCGAGATCATCCGCAACCGCGTCGACGGGCTGGGGGTGGCCGAGCCCGAGATCTCCCGGCAGGGCGACGCCATCGTCGTCGAGCTGCCCGGCGTCGATCAGCAGCAGCGAGCCCTCGAGCTCGTCGGCCAGACCGCCGAGCTGCGGTTCCGTCCCGTGCTCCTCGACACCTCGACGATGCTGAGCCTCGGGTTCGTCTCGCCCGACGACCTCGGACTCGAGGTCGAGGACACCGACACCGCGACCGACGACACCACCTCCGACGACACCTCGACCGACGAGACCGACTCCGACGTCGGCGGGGTGTCGACGTTCGACCCCGAGACCGGCGAGATCACCGAGGTCGACGGTGATGGCGCGGACGAGCAGGGCATGGCGCCGCTGCGTCGCCGCCAGACGACCTCGACCACCGAGACGCCGCCCGGCACCGACGACGACGTCATCACCGCCGACGAGGCCGACACCGGGACGGAAACCGACACCGGCGAGACCGACACCGAGGCCGATGCTGACGCCGAGGCGGAGACGGATGCCGATGCCGACGCAGCCTCGGCCGAGACCGACGCCCTGTTGGCCGAGCTCACCGAACAGTGCGGCGGTGGCCTGACCGCCCCGGAGGACAACCACCCCGAGTCGGCGGTCGTGCTCGCCGACGCCGACGGGCTGCCGCTCTGCCTCGGCCCGACCGTCGTCTACGGCACCGACGCCGACGGCGAGCCCAAGTACCTCACCGGCGCCGCCCTCGAGGGGGCCGACGTCGGCTTCGACGGCTTCAGCTGGCGGGTCAACCCGACGTTCAAGGCGGGCGAGGACGGCATCGACGCCTTCAACTACGCCGCCACGCTCTGCTTCGGCGGGTCCGAGGCCTGCCCCTTCGGCCGCCTCGCCATCGCACTCGACGAGGTCGTGGTGTCGGCCCCGACGATCCAGACCTCCAACTTCCAGCGAGATCAGATCGAGATCTCGGGCAACTTCGACGAGGAGTCGGCCAACGATTTGGCCCTCGCCCTCCGCTACGGCGCCCTGCCGGTCGACCTGGTCGCCCAGGACGTGCGCACCGTGTCGGCCACCGTCGGTGACGACGTGCTCCGCTCCGGGGTGATCGCCGGGCTGATCGGTCTCGGTCTGGTCGCCCTCTACCTGCTCGCCTTCTACCGCCTCGCCGGCCTCGTCGCCGTCGCCGGGCTGCTGTTGTCGGGCCTGATGCTGTGGTCGATCATCGGCTGGCTCGGCGCCACCCAGGGCCTGGCGATCAGCCTCGCCGGCATCGTCGGCCTGATCGTGTCGATCGGCGTGTCGGCCGACTCCAACATCGTCTACTTCGAGAACGTGAAGGAGCAGTCGGCCGCCGGCAAGCGGGTGTCGACCGCCGTCGAGCGGGCCTACCAGTCGGCGATCTCCACGATCGTGAAGGCCGACGTCGTCAGCCTGATCGCCGCCGGCCTCCTCTACTACCTCACGGTCGGCGCCGTGAAGGGCTTCGCCCTCTACCTCGGCGTCGCCACCATCCTCGACCTCGTGGTGAGCCTGCTGTTCATGCGGCCCGCCCTGGCCTGGCTGGCGGCCCGGGGCGCCGTGCAGGCCGACCCACGACGCCTCGGCATGCCGGGAGGTGCCAAGTGAGCCTGAAGGACGTGTTCGCCGGACGAGCCGACTACGACTTCGTCCCCCTCTGGCGCCGGACCCTGCCGGCGTCGGGCATCCTCGCCGTCGGATCGATCATCCTGCTGCTGGTCGCCGGGCTCAACCTCAGCATCGACTTCCAGGGCGGGGGCATCTTCGAGGTGCCCGTCGCCGACGACGTCGATGTCGCCGAAGCCCGCGACGCGCTCAGCGACCAGTCGGTGCGGGTGCAGATCGTCGAGAACGCCGCCGGGCAACGGTCGGCGCGCATCGTGACCGGCACCGAGTCGCTCGAGGGTGCCGACACCCTCGTCGACGAGCTCGCTGCCCTCGGTGGTGTGAGCGCCGACGAGGTCAGCTTCAACACCGTCAGCGCCACGTGGGGCGACCAGATCACCGCCAAGGCGATCCGGGCCCTGCTCTTCTTCTTCGCTGCGGTCGCCCTCTATCTGGCGTGGCAGTTGGAGTGGCGCATGGCGGCCGGCGCCCTGGTCGCCGTGATCCACGACCTGCTGCTCACCGCCGGGGTCTACGCCCTGTTCCGGTTCGAGGTGAGCCCGGCCACCGTGATCGCGCTGCTGACGATCATGGGCTACTCGCTCTACGACACCGTGGTGGTCTACGACCGGATCTGGGAGAACGAGCTGGAGCGCAACGCTCGCCAGCGGGGCTACACCGCCCTGGTCAGCCGCTCGATGAACGACGTGCTCATGCGCTCGATCAACACGACGATCACCACGGTCCTCCCCGTCGCCTCGATGCTGTTGATCGGCTGGTTGGTGCTCGGCGGGACCACGCTCCAGAGCTTTGCGGTCGCCCTGTTCATCGGCCTGATCCTCGGCACGTACTCGTCGGTCTTCGTCGCCGCGCCGTTCCTGGCGTGGCTCAAGGAGAAGCAGGATCCCGAGATCGCCGAGGAGGACCTCAAGGAGCGGCGGGCGATCAGGGCTCGGAAGCAGGCCGAGAACCGGCGGGCCGACGCCGAGCGGTGAACTCTCACCCTGGGTGACCCGCTAGTGTTGGGTCATGCAGGCCCAACCTCCGTCGTGGCTCGTCGAGGTGGTGGACGACGTTCCCGACTTCCCGAGCCCGGGCATCCTCTTCAAGGATCTGTCGCCCCTGTGGCGCTCGCCCTCGGCCCTGTCCCGCTGCGCCATCGCCCTCGCCCAGGGGGCCGGTGACGTCGACCTCGTCGTCGGCATCGAGGCTCGCGGGTTCCTGGCCGGGCTGATCACCGCCCAGCGTCTCGGGGTCGGGTTCGTCGCCGCCCGCAAGCCCGGCAAGCTGCCGGGAGCGGTGCGGACCGTCGACTACGCCCTCGAGTACGGCACCGACTCCCTGCAGCTCCAGGACGGCGCGATCGAGGCCGGTCAGCGCATCCTGATCGTCGACGACGTGATCGCCACCGGCGGCACGGCGGCGGCCGCTGCCGAACTGGTCGCCGGCGCCG
>JBPEXC010000012.1:0-6407 GCA_052032035.1 Acidimicrobiales bacterium
GGAGCGGCCGGCCAAGATCGAGGCCGCCTCGGCGCTCAAGGCGCAGCTCGCCGACCTCGAGACCGAGCTCGCTGCGGCCGAGGCCGCCCTCGACGAATCGGCGCTCGCGGTGCCCAACCCCGCCCACGCGTCGGTCCCGGCCGGCGGCGAGGACGACTTCCGGATCGAGGCCACCTTCGGGGAGCGGACCCCGGCCCCGCCCCTCGACCACGCCGAGATCGGCGAGAAGCTCGGGATCGTCGACACCGAGCGGGCCGTGCGCATGTCGGGCAGCCGCTTCGCCTACGTGCTCGGCGACGCCGTGCGACTCCAGTTCGCCCTCGTGCAGTGGACGATGGCCCGCCTCGCCGAGCACCAGTTCGTGCCGGCGGTCGTGCCGGTGCTCGTGCGCGAGGACATGATGGTCGACGCCGGGTTCTTCCCGACCGATCGTGATCAGGTCTACGCCCTCGAGCGTGACGAGCTCTTCCTCGTCGGCACCGCCGAGGTCGGTCTCGCCGGTCTGCACCGCCGTGAACGACTCGATGCCGACCAGCTCCCGCTGCGCTACGTCGGCTACTCGTCGTGTTTCCGCCGCGAGGCCGGCACCTACGGCAAGGACACCTCGGGCCTGTTCCGGGTCCACCAGTTCGACAAGGTCGAGATGTTCATCTACTCGCACCCCGACCGGTCGTGGGACGAACTCGAGCTCCTCGTCCAGCTCGAGCAGGAGACGTTCCAGCAGCTCGAGATCCCTCACCGGGTGATCACCGTCGCCGCCGGCGATCTCGGGGCCGCCGCCGCCAAGAAGTACGACGTCGAGGCCTGGATCCCGTCGCAGCAGGCCTACCGCGAGGTCACCAGCTGTTCGAACTACACCGACTTCTCGGCCCGTCGCATGGGCACCCGGTTCAAGGGTGACGACGGCGTCGACTTCGTCCACACGCTGAATGGCACGGCGTGCGCGATCGGGCGCACACTGTTGGCGATCTTCGAGAACCACCAACAACCCGACGGCACGATCTCGGTGCCCGAGGTGCTGCGTCCCTGGTGCGGCGGCCTCGAGGTGATCGAACCCCGCTGATCGCGGGGTCCGACTGGAACCGAGCGCCCGTCCGAGACTGAGAGCCATGGATTCCGCACGACGCCGCAGCCTGCACGAGACCGCCGTCGAGCAGTTCCAACGGGCCGCCGACCTGATCGATCTCGACGAGCCCTACCGGTCGATCCTCAGCCACCCGAAGAACGAGGTCATCGTCAACTTCCCGGTGCAGCTCGACGACGGCTCGTGGCAGGTGTTCCGTGGCTACCGGATCCAGCACAACAACATCCTCGGCCCGTTCAAGGGCGGCATCCGCTTCCACCCCGACGTCAACCTCGACGAGGTGCGGGCACTGGCGGCCTGGATGACCTTCAAGTGCGCGCTCGTCGGGCTGCCCCTCGGCGGCGCCAAGGGCGGGGTCACGATCGACCCCAACGACTACTCCAAGGCCGAGTTGCGTCGCATCGTGCGCCGCTTCACCCACGCCCTCGGCTCCAACATCGGCCCGGAGCACGACATCCCGGCGCCCGACGTCGGCACCAACGCCGAGATGATGGACTGGGTGATGGACACCTACGCCAACCTGTCGGCCCCCGGCGTGCGCCAGGCCGCGAAGGGCGTCGTCACCGGCAAGTCGCTGCTCTGCGGCGGCTCCGAGGGACGTGAGGAGGCGACCGGCCGCGGCGTGCTCTATGCCCTGCGCCACTGGTGCGGCGAGACCGGCGCACGGCTCGACGAACTGCGGATCGGGCTCCAGGGGTTCGGCAACGTCGGCGGCCACTTCGCCCGCCTCGCCGCCCTCGAGGGCAGCACGATCGTGATCGTCGGCGACCACACCGGCACCGTGCGGCACCCCGACGGGCTCGACGTCGCCGCCCTCGCCGAGCACGTCGCCGCCACCGGCGGCGTCGCCGGATTCGACGGCGGGGGAGCGGAGGCCGTCGACACCGAGGCGCTGTTCGCCGAACCGGTCGACGTGTTCGTGCCCGCAGCGGTCGAGAACCAGATCACCAGCGCACGGGCCGCCACCATGCAGTGCCGCCTCGTGATCGAGGCGGCCAACGGCCCGACCACCCCCGGCGGTGAGACCGTGCTCGCCGATCGTGGGATCGAGATCATCCCCGACATCCTCGCCAACGCCGGCGGCGTCGTCGTCTCCTACTTCGAGTGGCTCCAGAACAAGTCGAGCCTCTACTGGAGCGCCAACGACGTCGACGAGAAGCTGCGCACGATCCTGTGGACGGCCCACGATCGGGCGGCCGCCACCCGCCGTCAGCTCGACTGCTCACGCCGAGAGGCCGCCTACGCCGTCGCCCTCGACCGGCTCGACGACGTCTACGGCCAGCGCGGGATCTTCCCGTAGGGAGCTCACCGAGCGCGGGGAGTTGTGAGCGTCAGCGAACAACTCCGTAAGTGACGAGGCCGCCAGGCCGAGGAACGTCACGGGCAACCGATGCCATACAGGGTTGCGCACGGCGGGCACAGCAGCGCCGGACCGTCGGGTGTGCTCCACTGCCGTGCCGTCGGCGAACCACACGACTCGCACGGTCCCGACGAGCGACGACGAGCGGCGTCGCTCGGCCCCTCGGGCCGAGGACCGACGGTCACCAGCGGGACTGGCCGAGCTTGTAGCCGACCGAGCGGACCGTCTGGATCAGGTTGGCGTGTTCCTCGCCGAGCTTGGCGCGGAGGCGTCGCACGTGGACGTCGACCGTGCGGGCGCCGCCGTAGTACTCGTAGCCCCACACCCGGTTGAGCAGGGTCTCGCGGGTGAACACCTTGCCCGGGTGCGACGACAGGAACCGCAGCAGCTCGTACTCCATGTAGGTGAGGTCGAGGGGACGGTTCTCGATCATCGCCTGGTAGGTCTCGACGTTGAGCGTCAGCGGTCCGTACTCGATCAGCTCGGGGCGCACCCCGCGACCGACCTTCCACAGCAGGTGCTTGAGACGGGCCTCGAGCTCGCGCGGGTGGAACGGGGCGATCATGAAGTCGTCGAACAGCTCGTTGCGGCTCTCGAGGTCGTCGAGCTGGTTGCCCGAGATGATCAGCAGCAACGGCTCGACCGGCACGTCGCGCCGGCGCAGTTCTCGACACAGCGCCCACGTCTTGTCGAGGTCGTCCTCGGCGGCGGTGATGATGGCGCCGGTCCACCCCTCGTCGCCTTCGGCGTCCTTCAGGTCCTCGATGCCGCCGACGGCGACCCAGCCGTAGCCCCCGAAGTCGAGGGTGCGGACGAGGTCGGCAGGCGCCGGATCGGGGAACAGGAGGAAGCGTTCGCTCACGTGATCACCAGCTCGGAAGGTAGCGTCCCAGCTCCCAGGAACTGACGTGGGACTTGTAGTCCTGCCACTCGGCCCGCTTGTTGCGGAGGAACCACTCGAAGATGTGTTCGCCGAGGGCGTCGTGCACCAGCTCCGACTCCTCCATCAGGTCGAGGGCTTCGGCCAGCGACGCCGGCAGCGGCTCGATCCCGAGTTTCGACACCTCCTTGGCATCGAGGGCGAAGAGGTTGTGGTCGAGTTCGTCGGGGAGTTCGTAGCCCTCCTCCACGCCCTTCAGGCCGGCCGCCAGCAGCACCGAGAAGCTCAGGTAGGGATTGCAGCTCGGGTCGGGCGAGCGGTACTCGATCCGGGTCGAGCTGGCCTTCTCTGGCTTGGTCACCGGCACTCGCACCAGCGCCGAGCGGTTGTTCTGCGCCCAGCTGACCCAGACCGGGGCCTCGTAGCCCACGACCAGGCGCTTGTAGGAGTTGACCAGCTGGTTGGTGACCGCCGTGATCTCCCGGGCGTGGCGCAACAGCCCGGCGGCGAACGACCGGCCGACCGGACCGAGGCTGTAGGGGGCGTCGACGTCGTGGAAGGCGTTGCCGTCGCCGTCGAAGAGCGACAGGTGGAGGTGCATGCCCGAGCCCTGGATGCCAGCGAGCGGCTTGGGCAGGAACGTGGCGTAGCGCCCCGCCTCCATCGCCAGCTCCCGCACGACCAACCGGAAGGTCATGATCTGGTCGGCCATCGTGAGGGCGTCGGTGTAGCGGAGGTCGATCTCGTGCTGGCTCGGCGCGTCCTCGTGGAACGAGTACTCGACGGGGATGCCCATCGTCTCGAGCACCGAGATCGTCTGGCGCCGCAGATCCGAGGCGACGTCGCTCGTCGTCAGGTCGAAGTAGGAGCCGGCGTCGAGCAGCTTCGGCTCATGGGTCGGCTCGCCGTCGGCGAAGTAGAAGAACTCCATCTCCGGCGCCACGTAGAACCCGAACCCCGCCTCCCGGGCCTTGGCCAGGTTGCGCTTGAGCACGAAGCGCGGGTCGCCGGCGAAGGGGTCGCCGTCCGGGTTGTAGATGTCGCAGAACATGCGGCCGGTGGTGCCGCCGTCGGCCCAGGGCAGGGTCTCGAAGGTGTTGGCGTCCGGGCGAGCCAGCACGTCCGACTCCTGGATGCGGCTGAAGCCGTCGATCGCGGAGCCGTCGAAGTGCATGCCCTCCTCGAAGGCGGTCTCGAGCTCGGCGGGCGAGATCGCCACCGACTTGAGCTGCCCGAGCACGTCGGTGAACCAGAGGCGGATGAGCTTCACACCGCGCTCTTCCACCGCCCGCAACACGTATTCGTCAGGTCGTTCCACCCCGAGAGTCTTACCGCCACACCGGGTCGGAAGGAAGCCCCCAGGCCCGTTTCACACTCCGTTCACAAATGGAGATTGTCGGCGAAACAATCCCCGGATTGGATGGCGACCACGTTCCCATGAACCCAGTCGCTCGGACGAGCGCAGAGAAGTTGGAGAAACCAAGTGGCATACAGGGCTGAGTACATCTGGATCGATGGCACCGAGCCGACTCGTGAGGTCCGCTCGAAGACCAAGATCCTCGCCGACGGTGACGAGCCGGGCACGTGGGGCTTCGACGGCTCCTCGACCAACCAGGCGACCGGCGACAACTCCGACGTCGTGCTCCAGCCGGTGTTCCAGTGCCCCGACCCCATCCGTGGTGGCGACGACATCCTCGTGCTCTGTGAGACCCTGCTCACCGCCGACATGTCGCCGCACCCCACCAACACTCGCGCCGCCGCTCGCGAGGCCCTCGAGAAGTACGGCGACCAGGAGCCGTGGTTCGGTCTCGAGCAGGAGTACACCCTGATCAACCCGACCACCGGTTGGCCCGCCGGCTTCCCGGCGAGCGGCTTCCCCGGCCCGCAGGGTCCGTACTACTGCGGCGTGGGCGCCCTGAAGATCCACGGTCGTGACCTCATCGAGGCCCACACCACCGCCTGCATCGAGGCCGGCCTCAAGATCTCCGGCACCAACGCCGAGGTCATGCCCGGCCAGTGGGAGTTCCAGATCGGCCCGGCCGACACCGTCGAGGTGGGCGACCACCTGTGGATGGCCCGCTACCTCCTGTTCCGTCTCGCCGAGGACTACGGCGTCGAGGTCTCGATCGAGGCCAAGCCGATGAAGGGCGACTGGAACGGCGCCGGCATGCACACCAACTTCTCGACCACCGCCATGCGTGAGGGCTACGACGCCATCACCGCCGCCTGCGAGGCCATGGGCGCCGAGGGCAAGCCCGCCGAGCACCTCGCCGGCTACGGCGTCGGCATCGAGGACCGCCTCACCGGCGCCCACGAGACCCAGCGCTACGACCAGTTCAGCTACGGCGTCTCCGACCGTGGCGCCTCGATCCGCATCCCGTGGCAGGTCGCCAAGGACGGCAAGGGCTACATCGAGGATCGTCGCCCGAACGCCAATGCCGATCCCTACGTGGTCGCCACCCTGCTCACCAACACGATCTGCTCGGCGCTGGCCTGATCCGGCCAGTGTCGACCGGAGGCTGAGGCTCCGGTCCGGATCGTTGCGCGACGCCCGTCCCCGCGAGGGGGCGGGCGTCGTCGCGTCCGGGCCCGCCCTGGTCGAGCGTGACCTGACCGGATGCTGGCCGACCGCTCACGATCCCCTAACAAACCCCGCCGAACATCACGGGTGTCAACCACCCACCACCCGAAAGGCGGACCCCAGATGTTCGGCACCACCTCCCCCAGCAGCACCTCCTCCACGATCAAGCGCCTCCTCGCCGGCGGCGTGCTGGCCGTCACCCTCGTCGGCGTCGCGCCGGCCGTCGCCTCGGCCCAGACCGACGCCGACGCCGGCGCCGAGAGCACCGACGAGGGTCGTCCCCACCGCGGGGCCCGGCTCGACGCACTGGCCGACTACCTCGGGATCACCCGAGAGGATCTCAAGGAGCAGCTGCACGACGGCATGACGCTGTCGGAGATCGCCGAGGCCAACGGCGTGAGCACCGAGGACCTGCAGGCCGAGATGGTCGACCGCATCACCGAGCGGGTCGAGACCGCCCTGGCCGACGGTCGGATCAGCGAGGACCGCGCCGAGCGCATCC
>JBPEXC010000120.1:0-19179 GCA_052032035.1 Acidimicrobiales bacterium
GCTCACCCTCGATCAGTTCGAGCGCCGAGCGGCCCGCCGCCAGTTCCGATCGCATCTCCGCCGCCCGGGCCTGGATCTGCAGGCTCCGCTCGGCGTTGTCGGCAGCAGCGGACTCCATCGCTGCCAGGGCGTCCATCAGTCGGGAGATCGGATCGTCGTCGGCGGCCACCGTCGCAGGAGAGCAGGCCGTCGCGAGAGTGTCAACAGCCGTGTCGGCAATAGCTATTGACAGCGGGTCGGATCTGCGTAGCGTGATCCACACCGGACCCCGAGTGCGGGTCCCAGGAGCACCGACATGGCGACGATCGCCACCCCCGACACCCCCTACGACCCGACGGCACAGC
Source organism: Acidimicrobiales bacterium (assembly GCA_052032035.1). Taxonomy (GTDB): domain Bacteria; phylum Actinomycetota; class Acidimicrobiia; order Acidimicrobiales; family SZUA-35; genus JAWSVN01. Next base: position 345 of record JBPEXC010000120.1, read on the forward strand.
CGCCGCGGCGACTCCCGCTCTGGGCGTGGGCCCTCATCGCCGCTGCGCTGATCGCGAGCGCCGCGGTCGCGATCTTCGGTTCGGCCCTGGTCGCGTTCGGGTCGACGGAGGAGACGACGATCGCCGACGCCGTGAGCCTCGGCGAGGAGGAGCTGACCTTCCAGCGTTTCACGACGGCGTGGACGACCGGCGACTGGGCCGCCATGAGCGAGTTCGCCAGCCCGGAGGCCCAGCTCGTCGCCGAGGAGTGGTTCGCCTCCGACATGACCGTCGTCGCCGTCACCGACTTCGTCCCGGCCGGCACGGAGCTCGAGGTGACGACGATGGACACCGAGCCGGCCCGCCTGTTCATCGCCGTCGTCGGCGAGCTCGACGGCCGGTTCGTCGTCACGGACCTGGTCTACGCCGGCGACGCCGGCTGAACGCCGCCGCCCTTGCAGGCTCGCCCCGACACCGCAAAGCTCTGCCCCCGATGCCGGACGAGGAGCGAGCATGGGGATGGCGAGCATGGGCCGAGCACGACTGCTGATCGAGGCGGAGAGCTTCGACGACTACGGCGGCTGGGTGCTCGACTCCCAGTTCGAGACGGTCATGGGCTCCCCCTACCTGTTGGCCCACGGACTCGGCCGTCCGGTCGCCGACGCGACCACCACCGTCGAGATCCCGGTCGCCGCCACGTACCGGGTGTGGGTGCGGGCCAAGGACTGGGTGCCCGGCCACCATCCCGGCCGCTTCACCCTGACGATCGCCGGCCGCACGCTCGACACCGAGTTCGGCGCGAACGACGCCGACTGGTCGTGGCACGACGCAGGCACGATCGACCTCGCGGCCGGGCCGACCTCGCTCGCACTGGGCGACCTCACCGGCTTCGACGGCCGCTGCGACGCCATCTACCTCAGCGCCGACGGCTCCGAGCCGGTCGAGGGCGCCGGTGACGACGCCCGCGCCTGGCGCAAGGCCGAACGCGATCTCCCCCTCCGCCCCGAACCCCTCGCCCCCGACGGCGTCGACGTCGTCGTGGTCGGCGGCGGGATCTCGGGTTGTGCGGCTGCGCTGGCCTCGGCCCGGCTCGGCCGACGGGTGGTGCTGGTGCACGACCGGCCGGTGCTCGGCGGCAACGCCAGCGTCGAGATCGGCCTGATGCCCCGAGGCTCCCAGGGCGAGCTCCTGCGCGAGCTGTCGGCGCGGACCGAGAGTGGCGATCTTCGAGCCCGCGAGTTGCTCGAGGCCGAACCCACCGCCACCGTACTCACCGAGCACCGAGTGATCAGCGCGGTCCGAGACGGCGATCGCATCGCGTCGATCGTCGCCGTCGAGGCCCGGAGCGGCCGTGAGGTGGAGGTCGCCGGGCGGGTCTTCGTCGACACCACGGGGGTCGCCCAGCTCGGCCTCCTCGTCGGCGCGGCGACGATGACGGGACGCGAATCGAAGGCCGAGTACGAGGAGTCGTACGCCCCCGACGAGGCCGACGACCAGCACCACGGCAACACCCTGTTCTTCCGCACCGGCATGGCCGACGAGCCGGTGCCGTTCCCCGAGGTGCCGTGGGCCACCGAGGTGGCCAAGGACTACGCCAACCTGAGCGGACAGCTCGTCGAGCCGGGGATCGAGAACGGCGACGGCCCGAAGGCCGGCGACAACCCGGCGACGCCGGAGTTCCTCTACGACGCGTCCGGCGAGAGCTTCCCGGCCACCCACTTCTGGGAGTACGGCCAGTGGCTCGACCCCTACACCGAGGGCGAGCGCATCCGCGATCACCTGATGCGGGCGCTGTACGGCACGTTCTCCAACGTGAAGAATCTCGAGCCGGAACGCTACGCCAACCTCGAGTTCGAGTGGATGGCCCACGTCCCCGCCCAGGGCGAGTTCCACCGCTACCGGGGCGACCACGTGCTGACCGAGAACGACATCCGTGACCACACCGTCTTCGACGACGCCGTCGTGGCCAACGACGGGTCGTTCTGCATCCACTGCGCGTGGCAGCCCGACGAGGACGCACCCTACGACTTCCGGCTGAAGGACTGGATCTTCGACGGGCGCGACCGCACGCCGTACGCCATCCCGTTCCGGTGTCTCTACTCGGCGTCGCTCGACAACCTGCTGGTGGCCGGGAAGCACATCAGCGTCAGCTCGGTGGCCGGCACGTCGGTGAAGTACATGGGGAACGGGGCCCAACACGGCGTCGCCGTCGCGGCGGCCGCCGATCTCTGCTGCGAACTCGGCGCGACCCCGCGCGGCCTGCACGACGACCACCTCGACGAGCTGAAGCGACGCGTCGCCGAGTGGACCGACTGCGACCACGACCTCACGGAGAACCCGCCGGTGCGGAGGTTCACCCCCGTCATCACCTGACCAGAGCGTCGAGGGAGTCGGCGAGCAGACGGTTGAAGTCGTCGGGGGCGTCCTGCGGCGGGAGATGCCCGACGCCGTCGATGATCGCTTGCCGGGCCGCTGGGTTGCGCTCGCAGATGTGGGTGTAGATCTCGCCCGAGGGTGAGTTAGGCCTGGTTGACATGGTACGTTCAGCAACATGCACCTTCGATCCAGATTCATCCCCTTGCTCTTCGCCATGGCTGCGCTCGCCGCCTGCAGCGGATCCGACACCGAGGGATCGGCCGACGAGACCGCGACCGAGACGGTGACGATCGAGCACCGCTACGGCACGACGGTCCTCGACGAGGTCCCACAGCGCATCGTCACCCTCAACGTCCAGTGGACCGATGCCGTGCTCGCCATGGATCTCGTGCCGGCGGCCTACATGCTCTCGACGGCGATCGGGGAGACGGCGATCTATCCCTGGCAGGAGGGCCTCCTCGACGACGCCGAACAGATCGACGCCGGCGATGCCGGGATCCCGTTCGAAGCGATCGCCGCGCTCCAGCCGGACCTGATCCTCGGCGCCTACAACATCCCCGACCAGGCCGCCTACGACACCCTGGCAGCCATCGCTCCCACGATCGGCCCGCTCGGCGACCTCCAGGTCGATCCGTGGAGCGACCAGGTGACGGTGCTCGGGCAGGCGTTGCGGGCGGACGACACCGCCGCCGAGGCGATCGCCGAGGTCGACGCCCTCGCCGTCGCCGTGGCGGAGGAGCTGCCCGGACTCGCCGGCGCCACCTACACCTTCGCCAACCTCGTGCCGGGCACCGGCATCTACGTGATCGCCGATCCCGACGACGGCGCGAGCCGGCTCTTCGATGCGATGGGCATGGAGATCGACCCGGACATCGTTGCGCTCGACGAGGAGGCGGTCGGCCGAGTGCTGATCAGCTTCGAGGAGATCGCCCTCCTCGACGCCGACCTGGTGGGCGTCCTCCTCAACGGCGCCGACCCCGACAGCGTGGTCGGCCTCGCCGAACTGCCGTCGAGCGAGAACGGGACGCTGATCGACTTCGCCTACGCCGACATCGTCGGCCTCAATACCCCGACCCCACTGTCGGTCCCGTATCTGCTGGAGCTGATGCGTCCGACGCTCGAGATCGTCGCCGGCTGACGAACGGCCTCCGCTCCGGCCGGCTGACATCGCCGTCCCGGCCGGAGCGTTTCGCTTGTCGCGCTCACGAGTCGAACCGAGACCCCGTGGGATGAGCAGGCCCGAACCACCCGCGGTTGCCAGGAGACCCTGCGGGATCTCTCAGGTGCCGAACCGACGCTGTGGTGACCGAGACCGTGACCTTCCCCCTCGAGGCTGCAGCTGTTCTTCACCCGCTGACCCCCACCGCCGCACGGACTGATAAGCTTCCCTAACGTTGGACGGGTGGCCGTCCGTCTCGTCCGGAGGACGCCCATGACCACGACCGTGCCCGACGCCGACGCGGTGTTCGAACACCTGAACGGCAACCACGCCGACAGCGTGTTGTTCCTCGCCCGTCACGTCGCCGGTGACCCGGCCCTCACCGACGCCGAACTGCTGGTGGCCACCAGCGACGGTGTCGAGATCGAGGTGCGGGGCGACGAGGGCGACCGTCGCGTGCAGCTCGCTGCACCGACGCCGCTGGCATCGACGGCCGACCTGCAAGGACTGTTGATCGGCACGATGTCGGCGGCGAGGGCGGTCGACCCCGAGGGTGAGCTCACCTCGATCGAGCGGGAACTCGCATCGCAGGGCTCGATCCCCACCCGCGTCGTCGAGGTCGTGGCGATCGACGACCTCGCGCCCGACCTCCGCCAGATCACCTTCGGTGGGATGCGCGGCCACGTCGCCCTCGGCCCCGACGACTTCTTCCTGGTGATCCGGCCCAAGGATCTCAGCGAGCTCGACGGTGACGTGTCGTTCGCCGACTTCAAGGACCGGGCCCCCGACGACCAGCCCGGCTGGGCCTACTACACGTGCCGAGCGTTCCGGCCCGAGGTGGGCGAGCTCGATGCGTGGTTCGTCCTCCACGAGCACGACGGTCCGATCTCGGGCTGGGCCCGCACCGCGGCGGTGGGCGACCGAGTGGCGCTGTGGGGGCCGCGTGAGTCGTTCGAACCGCCGGCCGACACCTCGACGATCCTCCTGGTCGGCGACGAGACCGGACTGGGAGCGTTCGCCGCGATCCTCGACGCCTACGCCGGGCGCGCGCCGGTGACGGTCGTGGTCGAATCCGACGACGGGCGACCGGTGATCGACCTGCCGGCCCGCGACAAGGACACGGTGCACTGGGTCGCCCGGGCCGGAGAACGGGGCACGGGTACCGCACTCGTCGACACCGTCGCCACGCTCGATCTCACCACCGACGGCCTCTACGCCTACGGCGCCGCCGAGTCGCGAGAGATCACGGCGGTCCGCAAGCACCTGCGTGGCGAACGGGGCATCCCGGGCCCCCAGGTCCAGATGATCGGCTACTGGCGCCGCTGACGCTCCGGACCACTCGGGCCCGCTCCGTTCGCGTGAGTCGGCCCGACACCGGCGAGTAGCATCCACCCCATCGCCTCCACGCCGCCATCGACGAACGACCGACCGGCCGACCGGCCCCCCATCGAGGACTCCGCGCCCGAGGTGTCGACGCCCAAGAGCTGGGCCACCGGCCTGCCGGCGGTCGTCTCCAGCCTCCGCCACGTCGTCGCCGACAGCGGCGTGCGGCGGGGTGCACAGGCCCTGCGCCTGCTCAACCAGCAGGGCGGCTTCGACTGCCCGTCGTGTGCGTGGCCCGATCCCGACGATCATCGATCCGTCGCCGAGTTCTGCGAGAACGGGGCGAAGGCGGTGGCGTCCGAGGCGATGGGCACGACGATCGGCGCCGAGTTCTTCGCCGAGCACTCGCTCGACGACCTCGCCGCCCGGTCCGACCACTGGCACGACCGGCAGGGTCGGCTCGCCCAGCCGATGGTGCTCGACCCCGGCGCCACCCACTACCGCCCCCTCGAGTGGCAGGAGGCGTTCGACCTGGTGGCCGAGGAGCTCGGCGCCCTCGACGACCCCGACCACGCCATCTTCTACACCTCGGGGCGGGCGTCGAACGAGGCCGCCTTCCTCTACCAGCTCTTCGTTCGCCACTTCGGCACCAACAACCTGCCCGACTGTTCCAACATGTGTCACGAGTCGTCGGGCACGGCGCTCGGCGCCGCGATCGGGATCGGCAAGGGCACGGTCACCCTCGACGACATCACCGACGCCGACACGATCATCTGCGTCGGCCAGAACCCCGGCACCAACCACCCCCGGATGCTCTCCGCCCTCGAGGAGGCGGTGGAGGCGGGCGCAACCGTCGTGGCGATCAACCCGCTCCGCGAGGCCGGGCTGCTCGCGTTCGCCCACCCCCAGAAGCCGAGCGGTCTCCTCGGCCGCACCACCGATCTCGCGTCGCAGTACCTCCAGGTGCGCATCAACGGCGATATGGCCCTGTTCCGCGGGATCGCCAAGGGCATCGTCGCCCGCGACGCAATCGACCACGCCTTCGTCGCGGCCCACACCGAGGGTCTCGACGCCTACCTCGAGGCCGTCGCCGGCACCGAGTGGGACGACATCGAACGGCTGTCGGGCATCGACCGTGCGGAGATCGAGCGACTCACCGACTCGGTGGTCGCCGGCGATCGCAAGCTGGTGACGTGTTGGGCGATGGGCGTCACCCAACACCGCAACGCGGTCGACACCATCCGCGAGATCACCAACGTCCACCTCCTGCTCGGCGCCGTCGGCCGGCCGGGCGCCGGGTTGTGCCCGGTGCGGGGCCACTCCAACGTCCAGGGAGACCGGACGATGGGCATCTTCGAGAAGATGCCGGCCTGGTTCCACGACCGGCTCGACGACGTCTTCGAGTTCTCGTCCCCTCGCCACCACGGCGTCGACACGGTCGACGCGATCCTGGCCATGCTGGAGCGTCCGGGCGCAGTCTTCTTCGCCCTGGGCGGCAACTTCGCCCAGGCCACGCCCGACACCGACCTCACGGCGCGAGCGCTCCGGAGCTGTTCGCTCACCGTGCACATCTCGACCAAGCTCAACCGGTCCCACCTCGTGCCCGGCACTCGGGCACTGATCCTGCCGTGCCTGGGCCGCAGCGACGCCGATGTGCAGGAGAGCGGTCCGCAGTTCGTCACGTCGGAGAACTCGATGGGCATCGTGCAGCGGTCGCAGGGCCGCCTCACGCCGCCCTCGCCCCACCTCCGGTCGGAGGTGGCGATCGTCGCCGGCGTCGCCGCAGCGACGATCGGCGACACGCCGACCGTCCGATGGGCCGAGCTCGCCGCCGACTACCGCAAGATCCGCGCCCTGATCGAACGGGTGGTGCCGGGCTTCGACGACTACGACGCCCGCGCCCGCCTCGACGGCGGCTTCTACCTGCCGAACGGCGCCAAGGAACGCGAGTGGAACACGCCCAACGGCCGGGCGAACTTCTCGGCCGCCGGCCTGTCGATCTTCGAACCGATCGACCCGTCGCGCCTCGTGCTGCAGACCAGTCGGAGCCACGACCAGTTCAACACGACCATCTACGGGCTCGACGATCGTTACCGCGGCATCACCGGCCATCGTCGCAATCTCTACCTCCACCCGGACGACATGCAGCGGCGCGGGATCGAGGCCCTCGACGAGGTCGACATCACCTCGTTCTTCACCGCCGAGGACGGGACGGTCGAGGAGCGACACGTCGAGCGGTTCGTCGCCGTCCCCTACGACACCCCGGTCGGCTCGGCGATGGCCTACTTCCCCGAGGCCAATCCGCTGGTGCCGATCCGATCCCAGGCCGAGCAGTCGGGCACGCCGACCAGCAAGGCGATCGAGATCGAGATCCGCCTCAGCGCCTCGTCGCGCGGCTGAACCCGCCCGCCGCCCTCGTCGTCAGCGCTCGGCTGCCAGGAGGGTGATCTCCTCGACCGCCGCCCCGAGCATCGAATCGAACGCGAGCGCTCTGGCCAGGCGGGCCTGGTCGGGATCGGCGGCCGCATGGGACCAACGCACGATCTGCGTGCCGAGCCGGTCGTCGACCTCGGCGGTCATCCGCGGCCAGGCGTGGAGTTCGCACGGGACCGAGTCGGCGCCGCACGCCTGCGGTGGCACCGCGCCCCGCCGCACGGCGATGCAGGACAGCGCCACGAACCCGACCGAACGGGTGTGGGCGTCGACCCGGGCGGTGAAGAGGCCGGCGTCATCGATCGTCGTCGTGCCACCGGCGGCCAGTTCGACCCACACCTCGGCGTCGGCGCTGCCGAGGGCCGGGCCGATGCGACGGCGTTCGATCGGCGGACGGACGAGCTCATCACGGAACTCCTGCGGTCGCAGCGAGATCCAGACCTCACCCTTGCGGGAACGACCGGCGGCCTCGGCGACGTGGATCGGCGGCCAGTCGCGCTGGTAGACGACCAGGTTCAGCCCGGGCACGGCGACGGCGAGCGCGGCGAACTTCCGGACGGCCGCAGGGTGCAGACGGTGCCCCGATCCGGCGGTCACCCGAGCGGACCCACCATCTTGTCGGGTACGACGATCTCGTCGAACTCCTCGGCGGTCAGGTGACCGAGCCCGACCGCTTCCTCGCGCAGGGTCGTGCCGTTGGCGTGGGCGGCCTGAGCGATCTCGGCGGCCTTGTAGTAGCCGATCTTCGTGTTGAGGGCGGTCACCAGCATGAGGCTCTTGCCGAGCAGCTCGTCGATGCGAGCCCGGTTGGGCTCGATGCCGACTGCGCAGTTGTCGGTGAAGCTGGCGCAGGCGTCGCCGAGGAGGCGGGCGCTCTCGAGCACGTTGTGGGCCATGACCGGCTTGAAGACGTTGAGCTGGTAGTGGCCGTGCGTGCCGGCGACCGTGACGGCGGCATCGTTGCCGATCACCTGTGCGCACACCATCGTCATCGCCTCGCACTGGGTCGGGTTGACCTTGCCCGGCATGATCGAGCTGCCGGGCTCGTTGGCCGGGAGGACGATCTCGCCGATCGAGGTGCGTGGCCCGCTGGCCAGCATCCGGATGTTGTTGGCGATGTGCATGAGGCTGACGGCGAGCCGTTTGAGCGAACCGCTGATCTCGACCATCGCGTCGTGGGCGCTGAGGCTCTCGAACTTGTTCTCGGCCGTGACGAAGGGATGTCCGGTCAGTTCGGCGATCTTGCCTGCGACGGCCACGTCGTAGCCCGCCGGCGTGTTGAGGCCGGTGCCGACCGCGGTCCCGCCGAGGGCCAGCTCGCACACCCGCACCAGGCTGTCGCCGATGGCGTCCAGGCCCCGGTCGAGCTGCGTGACGTAGCCGCTGAACTCCTGGCCGAGGGTGACCGGGGTGGCGTCCATCAGATGGGTGCGGCCGGTCTTGGTGATCGCCATGAAGTCGGTCGACTTCTCGGCCAACGTGTCACGCAACCGCTGCACCTTCGGGAGCATCTGCGACACGATCGACTCGTAGACGGCGATGTGCATCGCCGTCGGGAAGGTGTCGTTCGAACTCTGGCTCTTGTTGACGTCGTCGTTCGCCTTCACCAGCTTCTCGGTCCGGAAGTCGCCCCCGAGGATCTCGGTGGCCCGGTTGGCGACGACCTCGTTGACGTTCATGTTGCTCTGCGTGCCCGACCCGGTCTGCCAGACGACGAGGGGGAACTCGTCGTCCAGGGCGCCGGACAGGATCTCGTCGCAGGCGGAGGCGATCGCTGCGGCCTTCTCCGCCGGGAAATCGGTGAGGTCGGCGTTGACGAGCGCCGCCGCCTTCTTCAGGTGGGCGAAGGCCCGCACGATCTCGATCGGCATCGTCTGGCCGCCGATGTCGAAGTTCTGCAGGCTGCGCTGCGTCTGCGCTCCCCAGTAGCGCTCGTCGGGGACCTCGACCTCGCCGAGGGTGTCGGATTCGGTTCGCGTTGTCTTCATGGGGGCCTTCCGGAACGCTCGAGCTGGACGGTTCAACGCCGATCGTACGGCAGTCAAGAATGCTTTACATCACTCGAAGCTGGTCGGGGACCGTCATGTATAGTCAGCTTCACAACGCAGCGACCGGGGCGCCCGCTCCTGGCTCGGCTGCCGACGGCGTGGAGGCCGACCCCGTGACCGATCACCGGACCCAGACCGCAGCCCGCTCGAACTCGGACGACGTCGTGCACGGCTTCGACGGTGAACTGCGAGTCGACGCCGAGGCGGTGGTGGAGCACGTCGACTCGAATCACTACGACAGCCTTGCGTTCATGGCGTCGTTGTCACTCGATCGACTGGTCGACCGCGCCGAGCTGTCGCGCCTCGACCCCGCCGGCCTCGAGTTCACCGCCGGTACCGACACGGGGCGACTCGATTTCGACGGGGCGATCGCGTCGATGAGCGACCTCCAGGCCCAGGTCTTCGGCTTCATCGCCCGGGCTCGCGCCGCCTTCCCCGACGCGCCGCTCACCTCGATCGAGACCGAGCTGCAGACGACGCAGGAGCTGGTCACCCACACCGGCCACGTCGTCCGGACCATCCGACTGACGCCGACGATGGTCGAGGTCACCCTCGGCGGGCTCGACGGGTTCCCGATCGTCGGCGGCGACGAGTTCATCCAGGTGATGGTGGGCTCGCCGGAGCGTCCGCTCGCCGTCGGCGCCGGGCTGCCGTTCTCGGCGGTCCAGTCCCTCCCCGACGACGAGCAGCCCGTCGCCGCCACCTACACCACCCGGCGTCGGCGCCCGGACGCCGGCGAGCTCGATGTCTGGGTGATGCTGCACGGCCACGATGGCGGGGTGGCGGGCTGGGCCGAGGCGGCGACGGCGGGAACCCCGGTGGCGCTGTGGGGACCGCGCCGGGCCTACCACCCGCCCGAGGCCACCGCCGCCCACGTGCTCGTGGCCGACGAGACCGGCGTGCCGGCGTGTTGGGCGATCGCCGAATCGCTCCCGACCGGGCACCCGGTTCGGGCCGTCGTGCTGGTGGGCGACGCCGATCAGGAACTCCCCGCTCCCGAAGGGGTCGAGGTCACGTGGCTCCACCGCACCACGACCGACGATCCGACCGCGGCGATGGTGGACGCAACTCGAGCCGCCCTCGAGGGCCTCGAGAACGTCTTCGTCTTCGGCGCGTCGGAATCGCGCCAGATCACCGCCGTGCGGCGGATGTGCCGGAAGGAACTGGGCCTCGACGCGGAGCGGGTCCACCTGACCGGCTACTGGCGAGCCTGATCTCGCCCCGGCCCCAGCTCCCCGGCCTCACCATCCCGGGCCGGCGCCGGGGGCGGTCGCCGCGGCGGCCGACGCGAGCAGGCCATCGACGTCGAGGTGGGCCTCGATCCAGTCGGCCAGGCGTTCGTGCTGTGCGTCGATGGCCGCCGCCAGGGTGGTGGGCGCCGGCTCGTAGCTCCGCCCGCGCTGCGCCGCGATCTCCGCCAGCAGCGCGGCCCGGAGCTCGTCGTTGTCGAAGACCCCATGGAGGCTGGTGGCCCGCACACGACCATCGGCCGAGACCGCTCCCTCCCGCTCGCCGTCGAGGACGAACCACGGCCGTTCCTCGGGCTGCGGCCGACCGAAGCGGATCTGGTAGCCGGCGAGCGGGAGGCCGTCCGCCGTCGTCCCTGCAGACCGCCGCACGATCTTCGGTTCGGCGAAGGTGGTCATCGATGCCAGGAGGCCGAGCCCGGCCACCTCACCGACACCGGACTCGACGGGGTCGTCGATCGCGTGACCGAGCATCTGGTAGCCCGCGCAGATCCCGACCACCGTGGCGCCGGCGGCCACCCGGTCGGTCAGGGCCCGATCGAGCCCCTGGGCTCGGAGCCATGCGAGATCGTCGACCGTCGAGCGGCTGCCGGGGAGGACGACGAGGTCGGCGCCGTCGAGACGGTCTGGCCCGGTGACCCAGCGCAACGCGACGTCGGGCTCGATCAGGAACGGGTCGAGGTCGGAGGGGTTGGCGAGCTGCGGGAGTCGGATCACCGCCACTCGCACCGGGCGGTGCGAGCGTTCACGACCCGCCGAGATCGACGGCAGGGTCGTGACGAGGTCGAGGGAGTCCTCGACGCCGAGCAGGGGCTCGCTGCCCAGGTGGGGCAACACGCCCAGCACGGGCACGCCGTCGCGCCGCTCGAGCTCGGCGATGCCGTCGGCGAGCAGCGACGCGTCGCCGCGGAACTGGTTGAAGACCACCCCGATGATCGTCGAGCGGAGCTCGGGCGGGACGAGATCGATCGTGCCGTGAGCCGAGGCGAAGGCGCCGCCACGATCGATGTCGACGACGAGGACGGCCGGGATACCGGCGGCTCGGGCCAGTGGGAGGTTGACCAGATCGCGCTCGAGGAGGTTGATCTCTGCGGCGCCGCCTGCGCCCTCACCGACCAGCCACGCATGGTCTCGGCGCAGGCCGTCGAGGGCGTCGAGCACGGTGGCCTTCAGCGAGTCGGCCACGGCGCCGTAGGCGGCGGCGTCGGTGGTCTGCACCTCGTCGCCGAGCACGACGACGTGGCTGCCGTGGCGACTGTTGGGTTTGAGCAGCACCGGGTTCATGCGGCGCTCGACGTCGACGCCGGCGGCCGAGGCCTGCATGGCCTGGGCCCTGCCGACCTCTCCCCCGTCGGCGGTGACCGCCGCGTGGTTCGACATGTTCTGAGCCTTGAACGGGGCGACGTCGAGCCCTCGACGCCGCCAGGCGCGACAGAGGGCCGCGGCGACCGTCGACTTCCCCGCCCCGCTCGTCGCCCCGACGACCAGGAGGGCTCCACTCTTGGTCACAGCCCGGCGCCCATCACCAACCGCCCGAGCCCGAGCGAGCACCATCCCCGTCCATCGGCGGCACGGTAGCGGTGAGCGACTGTCGAGGCCCCGTTCTACGATCCGGCGATGGACGATGTGTGGGCCGAGCACGCTGCGGGGTGGGACGACCAGCCGGGAACGCGGGCCTACGCCGCTGCGGCGTTCGACTCGCTCGTCGACCTCGTCCGAGCGTCGGACCTCGACCTCGAGGGCGCACGGGTGCTGGACTTCGGGTGTGGGACCGGGCTCCTGACGGCGCACCTGGTCGAGGCCGGAGCGCACGTTCTCGCCCTCGACAACTCACCGGCGATGCTCGACGAGCTGGCGTCCAAGATCGAGCGCCAAGGCTGGGACGGCATCGTGACCACTGCGTCTGCGCTGGACGAGGTGCCCGTCGGGCACGATCTGGTCGTGTGCTCCTCGGTCTGCTCGTTCCTCGACGACTACCCGGCGACGGTTCGCCAGCTCGTCGACCGACTTCGGCCGGGCGGCGTCTTCGTGCAGTGGGACTGGGAGGACGACGGCGACGGGCACGGGCTCACACGGTCCGAGATCGGGGTAACGCTCGCCGACGCCGGACTGGAGGGCGTCGAGGTGACGACCGGATTCGAGATCGCGGTCGGCGGCTCCACGATGCGCCCGTTGCGAGGTCACGGCCGCCGGCCATAGCCACCACGACGGGGGCAACGGCCGTCGTGGGTTCACCGAGCCGCCGAGCGCACATGCCACTCGAAGGCCTGATCGCCGAGGTCGAGCCGGTCGGTGACGACCAGGCGGACGTCCTCCATCATCGCCATCCCCTCCCACAACGCGTTCCAGCCCTCGAACACGACCGGGTGCACACCGGACGCGTCGAAGATCCGCCACCGATCGAGCCGCACGGTCGAACCGTCGACCTCTGCACGCGGACCATGGCCCGACAGCAGGCGAACCAACCGGTCGGCGAAGGTCCCGCCACCGCCGAGGAGCCCCATCACGGTCGGATGGAACTGCATACCGATCTGGTGACCGACGACGGTGGCGACGCTGCGGGTGTCGGCCGGGCCGAGCACCTCGGTCATCGCCGGAAGGATCGTGTGGATGTAGTTCATGGCGTAGTTCCGCTCGACCTTGGCCAGGCGGACGGGGTCCCACGACGGGGTCGGTAGGTCGGCGGCCGGGCCGGGCGGTCGCTCGCCCGGGCGGAACCGCACCCGGTCGGCGGGGTCGAGCGGAGCGTCCTCCTCGACGTAGTAGCCGACGAGGCCGGGCTGGCCGTCGGTGGTCTGGGAGGTGGCGACGAAGCCGAGCCGGTCGTTGCCGAGCGACACCCCGTTGTGGCCGTGCCAACCTCGCAGCATGGCCCGGCTGAGCTCGCTCGGAATCCCGCAGACAGCCGTCCCGTCGAAGATCCAACGGGGCGGCAGGTAGCGGACCCACGACTTGGTGTCGGACTCCGGGATCCACTCGACCCGCACCCCGCCCAGCGCGTTGGACAGCACGTGGTACTTCGCGCAAGCGACGGCGTCGGGCTCGTCGGTGAGACCGAGCTTCTCGAGTCCGGGGCCGAACGCCTCGAGGTGCTGGTTGCGGAACGTGCGGAACACGACCTCGGCGGCCGGTTCGGTGCCGAGGCGGGTGACCATGCCGAGCAGGAGCCCGGTGAGGTAGCGGTGATACAGCTCACCGAGGGCCGCCCAGGCAGCGGCGTCGTCGGCAGCGTTCGGGCCGGCAGCGTTCGGGTCGGTCATGTCAGTCGTCCTTTCGGTCGTCGTCGTCGGGGAGCAGACCGGCGAGGAGCAGGTCGAGGGCGGCGTCGACGAGTTCGTCGATGTGCATCGGGCCGGACGGGTCGAACGAGCCGGCGAGGGAGTTGAGCGTGCCGAACAATGCTGATCGGCGCCAACGAGCGCGCCCTGGTCGACGATCTCGACCTCCTCGCCGGGCGGCTCTCGACGCCAAGGCCGACGACCTCGACGCGACGATCCGGCACCTCGTGGCGCTGCGCGACGGCCTCCGACATGCGGCACGATGCCGCAACGACCGGCACCTGGACTGCCCCCAGTTCCGGGAGCTGCTCGAGGCCGCGAGGGCAGCGGGACCTTCGGCCTCACCCCCGGGCGGAACGGCCGGATAGCGTGCTGCGGGTGACCTCCGCACCCGCCGACGCCACGACCCTCGATCCGACCGACCTCCCACCCCTGCTCCGGGCGGCCCGTCGCCTACCGGGCGACCGGGTGCCCGTCTGGTTCATGCGCCAGGCCGGACGGTCGCTGCCCGAGTACCACGAGGTGCGCGGCGAGGGCTCGATCCTCAACGCCATCCAGGACCCGGAACGGGCGGCCGAGATCACCCTGCAGCCGGTCCGCCGCTACGGCGTCGACGCCGCGATCCTCTACTCCGACATCGTCACCCCGGTGTTCGCCGTCGACTTCGGCATCGACATCACGCCGGGCGTCGGCCCGACCTGCGAGCAGCCCTTCGCGTCGGCCGCCGACCTCGCCCGGCTCCGCCCCCTCGACCCCGACACCGACCTCGGGTTCCAGACCGAGACGATCGGCATCCTCGTGAAGGAACTGCCCCACGAGGTGCCGCTCATCGGCTTCGCCGGCGGGCCGTTCACGATGGCCAGCTACCTGGTCGAGGGCAGGCCGTCGCGCGACTACGCCAAGGTGAAGTCGCTGATGATGCACGACCCCGAGCTGTGGCATCAGCTCTGCGAGCGCATCTCGGATCTCGCCATCGGCACCCTCACCGCCCAGGTGGCGGCCGGCGCTCGAGCGGTGCAGCTGTTCGACTCCTGGGCCGGTTCGCTGCGCCCCGAGCACTACCGCGAGTTCGTCCTGCCCCACTCGAGCCGCATCCTCGCGGCGATGGCCGACCTCGGCGTGCCCCGCATCCACTTCGGGATCAACACCGGCGAGCTCCTCCCCCAGATCGCCGAGGCCGGCGCCGAGGTCGTCGGCGTCGACTGGCGGACCCCGCTCGCTACCGCCCGCGAGCGGGTCGGTCGCCCGGTGGCGCTCCAGGGCAACCTCGACCCCGCTCTCGCCCTCGCCCCGTGGGACGTGCTCGAGCGGGAGGTGCAGCGGGTGCTCGACGACAACGCCGGCAACCCCGGCCACATCTTCAACCTCGGACACGGCGTGCTCCCCCAGACCAACCCCGAGCAGCTGGAGCGGGTGGTGGCCTACGTCCACGAGCACGGCCGGGCCGACGGCCCCGGCGGCAGCGAGCAGCGCGGTTCCAACGAGCAGCGCGGTTCCGACAAGCAGAGCCCGGCATGAGGGTCACGATCGTCGGGGGCGGCATCTCGGGCCTCACCACCGCCTACGACCTGCACCGGGCCGGTGTCGAGGTCACCCTGATCGATGCCGCCGGGAGACTCGGCGGCAAGCTCTACTCGTCCCCCGTCGGTGACCGACTCGTCGACGCCGGTCCCGACACGTTCCTCGCCCGCGTGCCCGACGGCTACGACCTGTGCAAGGACCTCGGGATCGCCGACGAGCTCACCTCCCCGGTCGCGCCGGTGCCCGCCTATCTCTGGCGGGAGGGTGAACTCCGACCGATCCCGGCCAACTCGGTGCTCGGTGTGCCCACCGACCTCGACGCCCTGGCGGAGTCGGGGGCGGTGTCGCCCGACGGCGTCGCCCGGGCCGCCGAGGACCTCGAGCTGCCGACCACCACGATCGGCGACGACATCAGCGTCGGCGCCTACATGCGAGCCCGGCTCGGCGACGAGGTCACCGATCGGCTGATCGACCCCATCCTCGGCGGCATCAACGCCTCGGACATCGACCGCCTCAGCCTCCGCGCCGGTGCCCCGCAGTTGTGGGAGCTGGCCACCAGTCATCGCTCGATCATCGAGGCGCTGCGCAAGACCGCGGAGGAGCGAGGCGCCACCCTCGGCTCGGCGAAGGCGCAGCCCGTCTTCTACGGCCTCCCGGGCGGCATCGCCCGCTTGGCCGAGAAGCTCCTCGAGGCCCTGGCCGAGCCCAACAGCACCGGCTCGGCGGCAACCGTCCGCACCGGTGAGGCGGTCACCTCGCTCGACGCCGTCGTCGCCGACACCGACGCCGACCGTGTCGTCATCGCCGTGCCGGCCGGCCCGGCCTCGACGCTGTTGTCCGACGTCGCCCCGGTGGCATCGGAACGTCTCGGCGAGATCGACTACGCCTCGGTGGCCCAGGTCACCGTCGAGCTGCCGAAGTCGGGGGTCGACCCGATCCTCGATGCGTCGGGCGTCCTCTTCCCCCGGGTCGACGGGCGGGTGATGACGGCGTCGACGTGGTTCAGCACCAAGTGGGCCCACTACGACCGCCCCGACACCGTGCTGATCCGGATGACGTCGGGCCGCTACGGCGACACCCGTGCGCTGGCGCTCGACGACGAGGGTCTGGTGTCGCTCCTGATCAACGAGCTCAAGCAGGTGGTGTCGATCGACGCCGACCCGGTGGCGGTGCGGGTGCACCGGTGGGTCGACTCCCTCCCCCAGTACGTGCCCGGCCACGAGGCCCGGGTCGAGGAGATCTTCGCCTCGGTCGCCGCCGACGCGCCGAAGGTCCGCCTGGTCGGTGCCGCCTACCACGGCATCGGCATCCCGGCCTGCATCCGGGGTGCCCGCCAGGTCGCCGCCGACCTGCTGGACTGATCACCCGGTGACCGACCCCGCCCCCGACGTGAGCCCCGACGCGACCGCGCCCGACCCCGACGCGGGCTCCGCTCGGGTCACCGGTCGCTGGCGCGTCGCCGGCACGGCGATCGCCGCCGGTGTCTGCCTCGCCGGCTCGGTGCCGCCGTGGGGTTGGTGGCCGCTGGCCTTCGTCGGGGTCTCCCTGCTCGACCTGCTCATCGCCGAGGCGCCGGCACGTTCCCGGTTCGAGCGAGGCTGGCTCGTCACGGCGGCCTGGCTGTTCCCGGCGATGCTGTGGATGTGGGACCTCACCCCGCCCGGCTACGTGATCGCCGCCGCCTTCTACCCGTGCTACTTCGGTCTGGCGTTCGCAGCGGTCCCGGGCAGCCGCCCGGGCCGTCTCCTCGCCCTCCCCGGCGCGGTGGCACTGGCCGAACTGGTGCGCTGGTACTGGCCCTTCGGCGGCGTACCCCTCGCCAACCTGGCCCTGTCGCAGGTCGACTCCCCGCTCGCCATCACCGCTCGCCTCGCCGGCCCGCTCTTCGTGATCGTCTGCGTCGTCGCCCTCGGCCAAGCCCTGGCGTCCGCCGTCGATCGGCAGTGGCGAGCTGCCGCGATCGGGGCCGCCGTGGTCGTCGCCGTCGTCGCTGCCGGCGAGCTCCATCCCCGCGCCGAGGTCGTCCGGACGGCGGAGACCGCCGCGGTGCAGGGCGGCGGCCCGACCCGCACCCGGGCGTCGTCGGATCAGAACCCCGTCGTGCTGGGCCGCCACGTCGAGGCCACCCGCCATCTCGCCGACTTCGCCGCCGATGGCCAGTCGACCGACCTCGATCTGGTCGTGTGGCCGGAGAACGTCGTCAACCCGAGCCGCACCCTCACGATGGAGGAGGCGACCGCGACGGTGACCGAGGTGGCCGCCGAGGTCGACGCGGTGCTGATGCCCGGCTGGTTCCACCGGCTCGAGGGGTCGACCAACAACGTGAACTACCACACCGCCGTCGCCCCCGACGGCGAGGTACTCGGACGCTACGACAAGGTCCGCATCGTCCCCTTCGGCGAGTTCGTGCCGCTGCGCGGCCTGATCGAGATCTTCAACTCCGAGATCCCCAACAACGACGTGCTGGCCGGCACCGAACCCGGCGTGCTCGACACCCCGCTGGGGCCGATCGGCGTGTCGATCTCGTGGGAGGGGTTCTTCGAGCGCCGAGCCCGGGCGTCGGTCGCCAACGGCGCGCAGTTGCTCACCAACCCGACCAACGGGTCGTCGTACTGGCTGACCCAGGTCCACACCCAGCAGGTGGCGTCGAACCAGCTGCGGGCGATCGAGAACGACCGCTGGGTGGTGATGGTCGCCCCGACCGGCCTCTCGGCGATCGTCGACGCGGACGGGAACGTGGTGCAGCGCACCGGCATCGGCGAACGCCGGGTGTTGATCGACACGGTCGAGTTCCGCGAGGGCCGCACCCTCGCCAGCCGGGTCGGCTTCTGGCCGGTCGTCGCCCTCGCCCTCGCCGGCTACGCCGCCGCCTGGCGTCGCCGCCGCCATCTAGACTCGGAGGCGTGACCGTCAGCCCACACGAGGCGAACCCATCGGCGCGACCAGCCGATACTTCGGCTGAAGCGTGGGAGATCGCCAACGAACGGCTTCGACGCCTCGATCCTGGCGAGCGGCTCCTGCTCGCCGACCGCCTGTCCTCCGATGTCGAGGCGCTCGCCACCGCTGGCATCCTTGCCCTCGAGCCCGACGCGTCCCCTGAGCGGCTTCGCTACCTCCTGGCCGTCCGGCGCTACGGCCGCGCCTTCGCCGACACCTACGTCGGAGCGGGGTGAGCGGGCCGCTCGCCGACGCTCTCGAGATCATCGGTCTCCTGGAAGATGCCGCTGTCGCCTACGTGCTCGGCGGCTCCCTGGCGAGTTCGACGTTCGGTGAACCGCGTGCGACGAATGACATCGACCTTGCGGTCGAACTCGACGCGGCAGGGCTGTCGCGACTCGCTCCCATCCTCGAGTCAGCGGGGTTCTACGTCCCGACCGATGCGGCGGCGCGAGCCGTGGCCGAACGAGGCTCGTTCAACGTCATCCCACCGTCGGCGCTGAAGGTCGAACTGTTCGTCCTCGGCGACGGGCT
>JBPEXC010000121.1:0-2862 GCA_052032035.1 Acidimicrobiales bacterium
AGCCACACCGCGCTCTACGCGGAGTTGGCGAAGGCGGGCATGCCGGTGCCGAACCAGGGCTGGGAGCGGTTGACGCCGATCCTGCCGGCCGCCGGCGACCGAGCGCTGCTCGAGCTGCGACGGTCCGACGCCGCCTTCCACCTGGAGCGACTCGGCTCACGCGACGGCCAGCCCGTCGAGTGGCGGTCGACGACGATCCGCGGCGACCGCTACCGGTTCGTCACCGAGTGGTCGGCCGGCACCTCGTCCGGCCTGCGTCCCGCCGCCGACGATCGCTGAACCAGCGGCGGCAGGCCGGAGTCGAACTGCGGCGACGCCACCCGGCCGGCCGGCATCAGCTCGTCCTCCTCGTCGTTCATCCGGCGCACGGCGAGCGCCAACGGGATCGGCACCAGCACCAGCATCGCCGCCACCATCAGCCGGATCATGCCGTCGCTCTCCGCTTCGCGCAGTCCCGAGCCGATCTCCTCGACGAGTCGGTCGGTCTCGGCCGCGTCACCCGCGGCGGCCGCCGCGAGCAGGGGTTCGCGCAGCGAGTCGACCTCGTTGCCCCACAGCTGCCCGACCGTCGTGGTGAAGCCGCGTTCGGCGTCGAGGAGTTCCTCGCCGCGGATGGCGTCGTCGATCGCCAGCTCGGCGGCGATGATCGCGTTGGTCACCTCGCCCATCCCGAGCTCGGCGCCCTCGTAGGTGGTCTCCAGGTCGTCGGGCAGGGGGATGCCCCGCTCGCCGAAGTGGGCGTTCGCCTCGTCGATGTCGAGCAGGGTGCCGTGGGCGTCGCTGATCAGGTCGCGTGCCGAGCCGAACTCCCAACCCGCCATGTAGAGGCGCACGCCGATCGGGGTGGACCACTCGCCGTCGGCCTCGTCGAGGGCGAAGTAGCGATCGCGTGCGGCGTCGCGTGCGGCGAAGGTCTCGCCCCACTCGTGGCCGTCCTCCTCGGGCACGACGTACTGCAGGAGGAGCGGCGAGATGTCGGCGCTCGGCCGCAGGTCGTGGGCGGCGTTGTCGACGAGGTCGTAGAAGTACTTCCAGTCCCGTTCGTTGCGGCCCGGCTCGATCGACGAGGCCCGGTCCTCCTCGGTCGGACGGTAGGCGACCACCCCGTCGAGGGCGGTGGCGAGCGCCTCGGTCATCGCTGCGTTGCCGGCCTCGTCGTAGACGCCGAGCATGACCGCCCACGAGGCCTCGTAGGCCCAGTACTCGTCGAGGCCGGGCTGCCAGCGGGGCTGACTCCACTCCGACAGGGGCACCAGTTGGCCGAGGTCGAGGATCTCGGGGCGGGGGCGGATCGTCTCCTCGCCGAGCGCTTCGAGGGCGAGGGTCGCGTAGGTGTCGGCGAGACCCTCGGTGATCCACCGCTCGTCGAACATCTGGGAGTGGAACCACGTGTGGCTCACCTCGTGCAGGAGGAGGTGGGGGTCCCACAGCTCCCCGATCTCGATCACGTTGGTCTCCGGGTCGTACCAGCCGCCGTAGCCGACCAGGTACGGGGCTTGGCTCTGCTGGATCTTCAGTTCGCTGCCGACCATCCACTCCAGGCCGACCGTCTCGATGAGCACGGGCACGGCCCGCTCGACCCAGTCGGCGACCTCCTCGCCCCACTCGGGATGGGTCGGCCAGGCCTGCACGGCGACGGTGTGGCCGTCGCCGATGTCGACGACGGTGGTGGCGAAGCGGTCCTCGTGGGAGGAGGAGAAGTAGTTGACGAAGTCGCCGTTGCGGCTCTCGGCCTCGAAGCGGACCTCCGAGGCGGTCTCGGTCCGCTCCATCTCCTCGCCGGGGCCCGTGTCGTCCCCGAAGCCGGCCGGCATGATCACCGTGAAGCCGGCCTCGCCGGCGGCGGTGCCGTCGAAGACGAGGAAGCTGGCGACGGCGTCGTTGACGATGGTGGCCCACCCGTCGGGACTGGTGCCGTCCCACAACGAGTAGGCGACGAGGAAGCTCGCCCGGCCGTCGGTGGTGACGATCATCTCGTCGAACTCGACGCTGAGCAGATCGAAGCCGTCGTCGAAGCGCGACACCGAGTGGTCGATGGCGATCCCGCCGACCGAGATGTCGGTGGCGCCGACCGGGATCAACAGTTCGTAGCCCCCGGCGTTCTGGCGATCGAAGTCACCCGACATCTCGATGGCGACGTGGACCCGGCCGGTGTCCGGCGACACGGTGTAGGTCGTGTCCGACTGCCAGGTGGCGGCGGCGGCCGCCGGGGCCGCCGGCATCGCCGTGAGCATGACGGCGGCGAACAGCAGCACCACCGTGGCGTGGGCTGCGGTTCGCCACCGCAGGTGCGGTCGCGCGCCGTTGCGCTGCCGCGTCGTGTGGTGGATGGTGCCGCCGACCATGATCGATCCGTTCGTTCCCTCGTCGTGTAGCTCCCTCAGGGGATCGGGCGGCTCGTGGGGCGACTTGAGCGATCAGCGCTCCGGCGCTGTCGGGGTGGGCTCACCGCCGCCACCAGCCGGCGTGGTCGCCCCGGGCAGGGCCTCTGCGGGTGCCACGGAACCGCCGGTGGCCTTGGTCGCCAGACGGCCGAAGAGATCGGCCAGGTCGAGGCCGACCAGATCCGAGGCCAGCTCCATGCCCTGGGCCACGTTGCCGGCGACGGCCTTGGTGACCCCGCCGGCCCCGTCGGTGGAGATCACCGTCATCTTGTCGATGGCCGCCACCGGAGCGGAGGCCTCTCGCACCACGTCGGGCAGCATCCGGGCGAGGAGGTCGATGATCGCAGCTTCGCCGTACTGCTCGTAGGCGATCGCCTTCTTCGACATCGACTCGGCCTCGGCTTCGCCCCGGGCGAGGATGGCCGACGCGTCGGCCTCACCCTCGGCTCGCACCGCCGCCGCGATCGCCTCGCGGCGC
>JBPEXC010000122.1:0-2227 GCA_052032035.1 Acidimicrobiales bacterium
ACGAGCCCGGTGGCGAGCTTGTAGCCGTCGACCCCTTCGAGCTCGGTCACGTCGAAGGTGGTGCAGTCGTTCGAGAGCTGGGCTTGGTGGTCCACGACTCCGAATCCTAGGTTGCCGGCCATGGGGACCCCTGCTCGTACGCTCGCATCCGCACTCGAACCGGTGATCGGTTCGGTCTACTTCGCGCCCGAGGCCCACGCGGCCTACGTGGCGCTCGGCTACGGCGACTCGCCGGCCGGCCGGGGTGGGGTGGCCTTCCCCGACGGCGTGGCCTACGCCACCAGCCGCGGCTCGCTCCTCGGCGCCGCCAACGGGGCGACGGTGGCCGCCGCCTTCGGTGTGTTCGAGCCGACGGGCATCGCCGCCTCGGTCGACCATGGGCGCACGATCGCCGACGCCGCCACGATCCTGGCCGCCCGGGAGGACGCAGTCCTGGCTCTCCTGAGCCGGATCGTCGGCGACGGCGTGCCGGGCCGCGAGCGGGCCGCCGAACTTCTGCGCCGCGCGGTCGACGGGTTGGCGCCCGGCCCGCGTGCGCTGGCCGCCGGAGCGCTGGCCGCTCCCGTGCACGACCATCCCTTCGGCGAGATCTTCCGCTGGGGCGATGCCCTCCGGGAGTTCCGAGGCGACTCCCACAACGCAGCGTGGGCGGCCGCCGGCCTCGACGCCTGCCGGATCGGCATCCTGTCGGAGCTGTGGTGGGGCCTGCCGGCCCGCAGCTACTCCCGCACCCGGGGCTGGAGCGCCGAGCAGTTCGACGCCGCGGTCGCCTCGCTGACCGACGCCGGGTATCTCACGGCCAACGAGACGCTCAGCGACGCCGGTCGGGCGTTCCGCGAGGAGATCGAGGTGGCGACCGACGCCCAGATGACGCCGGTGCTCGACCGTCTCGGGGCCGACCTCGAGGAACTGGTCGCGATCCTCGAACCGTGGGGCGCCGCCATCCGAGCCGGCCACGGCTACCCGGCATCGGGTCCCCACGACCTCGCCGCTCAGTAGCCTGCCACCGTGCGCCGTCGCCTCGAGATCGTCCCCGTCCCCGGCCTGCCCGAGATCGCCGCCGGCGACGACCTGGCCGGCCTGATCATCGACGCCTGTGAGGCCAACGAACCCCTGCAGGACCACGACGTGCTCGTCGTGTCACAGAAGGTGGTGTCGAAGGCCGAGGACCGGGGGGTGAAGGTCGACCCCGACGATCCGCTGGCCCACAAACCCCTCGTCGTCGCCGAGTCGGCCCGGATCGTGCGGCGGCGCGGCGAGCTGATCATCTCCGAGACCGAGCACGGCTTCGTGTGTGCCAACGCCGGCATCGATCGCTCGAACGTGGCGCCCGACATCGCGCTCCTGCTCCCGGTCGACCCCGACCGGTCGGCCCGCCGCATCCGCGACGCCATCAAGGGCCGGCTCGGCCTGGAGACCGGCATCATCGTGGCCGACACCTTCGGCCGCCCGTGGCGCCGGGGCCTCACCGACATCGCCCTGGGTTGCGCGGGTCTGCGTCCGATCCTCGACCTGCGCGGCACCGAGGACGCGGTGGGTCGCGAGCTCCACGTCACCGAGGTGTGCATCGTCGACGAGCTGGCCGGCGCGGCCGAACTGGTGCGGGGCAAGAGCGACGGCATCGCGGTCGCCCTGATCCGCGGCGTCGAGGAGGCCTGGTTCGGCGAGGGCAGCGTCGTCGACGACGTCGTCCGCCACCCGAGCGAAGACCTGTTCAGATAAGCGTCTGTTCAGGTAGCAGCGCCTCTTCACGGAACAGCACAGGCGGCGTCGTCCGGCGACCGGCACAGCACCAACGCGCTGGCGAACTCCTCGACGTAGCTCTTCCCCGCCGACCGGTACCGGACGCGGTGGCCGTCGATCCTGACGTCCTCGGTGGCGTCGAACACGATCTCGTAGACCACCGCCACGTCTTCGCCCGGGTCGAGGCGCCATCCGTCGTCGGACAACGCGACGGCATCGGGCACCTGATCGGCGACCGGGCCGAACTCGGAGCACACGAGCGTGTGGGTCGGCCCGGCCGGGGCGACGAACGGCCCCCGGACGCCAGCTCCCGAGTGGTCACCGAGCAGGTCGATCTCGTCGATCACGGCGACGTCGTCGCCCTCGTTCCGTAGCGCTTGGCAGCCGAACGTGACGATCGTGCCCGCTTCGATCGGGGAGCCCGGCACGGCTCCGGAGCTCATCACGATCGCGACATCGTCGAAGCCGCGGAGCGGTCCCGTCT
>JBPEXC010000123.1:0-4802 GCA_052032035.1 Acidimicrobiales bacterium
CGAGGCCTTTCTCCTTGGCGATGAAGCCGAGCAACGGCGGTAGGCCCGCCATCGACGCCGCCGAGATCGTCGCCACGGCGAGCACGGGCCACCAGGTGCGCCCGAAGCCGTGGAGCGCCCGGATGTCGCGAGTGCCCGCCTGGTGATCGACGATGCCGACGACCATGAACAGGGCCGCCTTGAACGCGCCGTGGGCGAGCAGGACGGTGATGCCGGCCTGAGCGAGTTCGTACTCGCCCATGCCGAACAGCAGCATCATGAATCCGAGCTGGCTGACGGTGCCGTAGGCGAGGAGCAGTTTGAGGTCGTGCTGACGCAGCGCTCGCCAACCGCCGACGATCATCGTGATCGACGACACGACGAGGATCAGGTTGCGCCAGGTACCCGTCTCGGCGAGCACCGGTGACAGCCGGGCCACGAGGTAGACGCCGGCCTTGACCATGGTGGCGGCGTGGAGATAGGTGCTGATCGGTGTCGGCGCGACCATGGCGCCGGGCAACCAGCCGGCGAACGGGATCTGCGCCGACTTCGTCATCGCGCCGAGCAGGATCAAGATGACGGCGGCGGTGATGACGCCGCTGTCGCCGACGGAGATGTCGACGAGCTCGCTGATCAGGTAGGTGCCGGTCGACTGGCCGAGCAGGATGATGCCGGCGAGCAGGGCGAGCCCGCCCGCCCCGGTGATGATGACGGCCATCAGCGCGGAGTCGCGGGCCTTCGGGTTCTCGTCGTCGTTGCCGATGAGCAGGTACGACGTGATCGACGTCAGCTCCCAGAAGACGAACAACGCCATCAGGTGATCGGACAGGACGACGCCGAGCATCGCCCCGGCGAACAGGGTCAGGAGGCCGGCGAGCCGGGCGGTCCCGGGTTTCGGATGGCTGAAATAGCCGACCGCGTAGGTGCAGACGAGCAGCCCGATGCCCGATACCAGCGACACCATCACGACGCTCATGGCGTCCATGCGCAGGACGATGTTCAGGCCGAGCTGGGGGATCCAGCCGAACTCCTCGGTGACCGGCTCGCCGTCGATGGCCGCGGCGAACTCGGTTCCGAGCACCGCGAGCGTGATCGCAGGGACGACGCCGGCGATCGCGAACGCCCACCGGCCGAGACGGTCACCGGCGACGATCAGCGCGATGCCGACGACTGCGTGGAGGGTGAGGACGAAGATCAGCACGATGGGAACGAAGCAGGCGGGATCACTCGCCGAACCGGGGCGAGTATACCGAGCGGCCCGGTTCGGGCCGGGTGGTCAGCCCAGTCGGACGTTGGTGGCTCGTTGGGCCGCTTCGACCTTGACCTGTTGGAAGAAGTCGTTGCCCTTGTCGTCGACCACGATGAACGCCGGGAAGTCCTCGACCTCGATCTTCCAGACCGCCTCCATGCCGAGTTCGGGATACTCGAGCACCTCGACCTGCTTGATGTTGTCGAGCGCGAGGCGGGCGGCCGGGCCACCGATCGAGCCGAGGTAGAAACCACCGTGGGCGTTGCACGCGTCGGTGACCTGCTGGCTGCGGTTGCCCTTGGCGAGCATGATCATCGAGCCGCCGGCGGCCTGGAACTGCTCGACGTAGGCGTCCATCCGGCCCGCCGTGGTGGGGCCGAACGAGCCCGAGGCGTAGCCCTCGGGGGTCTTGGCCGGGCCGGCGTAGTAGACGCAGTGGTCCTGCAGGTATTGCGGCATCGGCTCGCCGGCGTCGAGGCGTTCCTTGATCTTGGCGTGCGCGATGTCGCGAGCGACGACCATCGGGCCGGTGAGCATCACGCGCGTCTTGACCGGGTACTTCGACAGCTCGGCGCGGATGTCGCTCATGGGCCGGTTGAGGTCGATGTGCACCACGTCGCTGCCGTCGAGGTCGTCGTGGGTGACGTCGGGCAGGAAGCGGGCCGGATCGGTCTCGAGCTGTTCGAGGAAGACGCCTTCGCGGGTGATCTTGCCGAGCGCCTGCCGGTCGGCCGAGCACGACACGGCGATGCCGACGGGGCAGCTGGCGCCGTGGCGCGGGAGTCGGATGATGCGCACGTCGTGGCAGAAGTACTTGCCGCCGAACTGGGCGCCGATCCCGGTCGTCTGCGCGAGTTCGAGGACCTTCTGCTCGAGGTCGAGGTCGCGGAAGCCGTGGCCGAGCTCCGAACCCTCGGTCGGGAGGGTGTCGAGGTAGCGGGCGGAGGCGAGCTTGGCGGTTTCGACGGCGAACTCGGCCGAGGTGCCGCCGATGACGATCGCCAGGTGGTACGGCGGGCAGGCGGCGGTGCCGAGCGTCTGGATCTTCTCGAAGATCCACGGCAGCAGCGTGGCCTCGTTGAGCAGGGCTTTCGTCTCCTGGAACAGGTAGCTCTTGTTCGCCGAGCCACCGCCTTTCGCCATGAACAGGAACTTGTACTCGTCGCCGTCGATCGCCGAGATCTTGATCTCGCCCGGCAGGTTCGTGCCGGTGTTCTTCTCGTCGTACATGGTGAGCGGCGCCATCTGGCTGTAGCGCAGGTTGCTCGTCTGGTACGTGTCCTGGATGCCGCGCGCGATCGCCCGCTCGTCGCCGCCGCCGGTGTGGACGTTCTGGCCCTTCTTGCCCTTGACGATCGCAGTGCCGGTGTCCTGGCACATCGGCAGCACGCCGCCGGCGGCGACCGCCGCGTTCTTCAGCAGGTCGGTGGCGACGAAGCGGTCGTTGTCGCTCGCCTCGGGGTCGTCGAGGATGTTGCGGAGCTGTTGGAGGTGGCCGGGGCGCAGGAAGTGGGCGATGTCGTGCATCGCCTCGGCCGTGAGGCGCTGGATGGCCTCCGGCTCGACCTTGAGGAAGGTGCCGAGCTCGGTGTCGACGGTCGACACGCCCTCGGTCGTGATGAGTCGGTACTGGGTCTGGTCGGGCCCCAGCGGCAGCAGTTCCGTGAACCCGAAATCGTCGTCAGCCATGCCCGAAACCCTACGCCCGGCTCAGTCCCCCCACCGCATCCCCGACGAAAGGTGTCGGATTCGTTGCGTCGCTGCATCGGCCCGCGCACCAGACCCGTCGACGAAACGTATCCGACCCCATTCGTCGTCAGGTCAGGCTCTTGGCGAGGACCAGGACGGCGCTCGCGGCGCAGACGACGAGGACGAAGGGGCGCACCCGTTCGGGTGGGAGCTTGGCGATGGTGTACTTGCCGACCGAGAAACCGGCGACGACGCTCGGGACCAGGAAGCACGCCAGCTGCACCTCGCGCCAGCCGGTCACCCCGGCGATGACGAGCGACGGCAGCGTGAAACAGATCAGACCGATCGTGTTGAACACCGCCAGCGTCGCCCGGAGCACCCGTGGATCGGAGTGCTGGTAGGTGATCGCCATCGGCGGGCCGCCGACGCCCGCCACCGTGCCGGCGAACCCCGACCCGGTCCCGGCGATCAACTGGTTCCGCAGCGTCGGCCGGAAGTGCAGGCCGGTGACCGAGGCGACCACGGCGAGCAGGACGGCGAGCCCGACCACGATCGTCACGGCCTCGTCGCCCTGCGACGCCACCAGGGCCGCGCCGGCGACCGATCCGACGAAGCGGGCCGGGACGGCTCGATAGATGGTCGAGTCGATGTGCTCGCGCTCGCGCCACGCCATGCCGACCACCAGCGGCGGGATCGACAGCGTGAGCGCACCCGGGATGAACGCCGGGTCGATCAAGCTCAGCGTGGGCGCCGCCAACAGGCCGAGTCCGACCCCGATCGACGCCTGGGTGGCGGCACCGATCAGCACGATCACCATGGCGAGCACCATGAGGCCGGCGTCGACGCCGGCGATCTGAGCGGCGAGCATCAGCGTCCCTTGAGACGCTTCGGTTCGGCGCCGCCGGGGTCGTCGGGCCAGTGATGCTTGGGGTAGCGGCCCGCCAGATCCTTCTTCACGTCGGCCCACGTCCCGGTCCAGAACCCGGGGAGGTCGGCGGTCACCTGGATCGGTCGATCGGCGGGCGACAACAGGCTGAGCACGATCGGACGGCCGCCCGCGGTCGGGTGCACGGTCGTGCCGAACAGATCTTGCACCCGCACGCTCGCCTCGGGCTCGTCGCTGCGGTAGTCGATCGGCACCGAACGGCCCGTCGGCAGTTCGAGCGACGCCGGGGCCAACTCGTCGAGATCGGCGCCCTGCGGCCACGGCAGCTGTGAGCGCAGCACCATCACGAGGTCGAGCCGCTCGAGGTCGCGCCGTCCGGTCGCCCCGGGGAGATACGGGGCGAGCCAGTCGTCGACCGTGTCGGCCAACGCCTCGACGCTCCAGTCGGGCCACGGGTCGCCGAGGGCGCGGTGGAGGAAGTCGACTCGTTGTCGGAGGGCGATCGAGGCGCCCGACCAGCCGAGCACGGCGAGCCCGGTCGCGCGCACCCGATCCATCAACGCGGCGGTGGTCGCCTCGCCGGGCTCGGGCCGGCGGGTCGTCGCCCCCAGCTGCATCGAGTCGAGCCGACGTTCGACCCGTTCGACGAGTTCGTCGCGGTCGGTGTCCCACACGAGTTCGGTTCGTTCGACGACCTCGCCACCGAACGCCAACGCGACCTCGTCGCCGTCGAGTCCTGCGCCGAGCCGGATCCGGGCACGGCTGCGTTTGCCGTCGAGATCGGCGGCGACGACGAACGGTTCGTGGGCGAGCGGATCGTCGTCGGCCAGCCACGCTCCCGTCCCGCCACGGAGCTGGAACTGCCCGGGCCTGCGTCGCACGCCGAGCCGGTCCGGGAACGCGTGGAGCAGGGCGAGTCCGGCCCGGTCGGGGTCGATCAGGTCGGGGTCGAAGTCGATCCGGAGGCGGCGGGCGAGGTCGCGCGCCCGCCGACGGACC
>JBPEXC010000124.1:0-5813 GCA_052032035.1 Acidimicrobiales bacterium
CCGGCGCCGCGGTGACGGCGGCGGAGGCCACCCTCGAGGTGACCGCGGCCCCGCCGGCCGACCGGTTGGTGTTCTGGGCGCTGCAGGCGACGATGCTCGACGGCGCCGGCGAGGAGCACGGCACCGGCCACCTCGGGCTCCAGCACCACCCGGCCCACCCCGGCGGCGGTGCGGCGAACTGGGGCGGCTACCGGCCCGGCGGCGGGGAGCTCCCGGGCGGCCCGCTCGGGGCGCCGTCGGCGACGGCCAACGTCAACACCTGCGACTTCGCGTGGGAGGTCGGCCGCCGCTACCGGCTCCGGATCGAGGGGGCGGCGCCGGGGCGGTGGCGGGGTTCGGTCACCGACCTCGACACCGGCTCGGTGTTCGTGGTGCGCGACCTCGAGGTCGGCGGCGACCGCCTCGACCGGTTGATGGTGTGGACCGAGAGCTTCGCCCACTGCGAGGAGGGGTGCGCGGTCCGCTGGAGCGACCTCGCCCTGCTCGGCGCCGACGGCGCCCGCCGGCCGGTGACGACGGTCGTGGTCAACTACCAGCGCCACGCCGACGGCGGCTGTGCGACGACCACCGCCGGCGTGGAGGGCGCAGCCTTCCTCCAGGTCACCGGTACCCTGCGCGCCGTGCCCCAGGGAACGACGCTGCGCCTCCCCGTCCCGTCGGACGGGCCCCGATGACCCGGCGCGCCACCCGGGCCGGCGCGGCCGTCTTCGCGTCCCTCGTGCTGGCCTTCGCCGGTGTGGCGATCGCCGATTCGGTGTCGGACGCCGCGGCCCGGCTCTGTTTCGTCGCCGCCGCCGTCGCAGCCGCCGTGGGCGCCCGCCTCACCGCCACCCGACTCGACGGACCCGACCGGCTGGCGGCGATCGGAGCGTGCGGGGCCCTGGTCGCGGCGAGCTGCTACGGCGCCGCCGAGGTGGGCGCCGTCGCCCCCGATCAGCGTGCGCTGGCCCTGTTCGTCGCCCCCGGCGCCGGCCTGGCGACCGTGTGGTGGTGGGGACACGCCGAGTTCTCCGACCGCCTCCGCTGGGTGCCGAGCATGATCGGCGCCGGCTGGAACCTCCTCACCGGTCTCCTGGCTGCGGTGTTGTCGTTCGTGGCCGGCACCAGCGACACGACGACCTGGAGCGACGAGGCGTCGACCCGAGGCGGCTGGGATCACGCCCTGCTCTACGCCGTCGCCGCCGTCGCCTCGCTGGCCGCGTTCGGGCTGGTGGTCGCCGGTGCCAAGGGGGCGGTGTCGCGGGCCCGCCGGGCCGGGTGATCAGACGGCCGACCGGTTCCGCAGTGCGATGGCCGCGCCGAGCACGACGGCGAGCTGGGCGGCGAGGATCATCATGAACAGGGTCGCCCGCATCTGGCGGATGAGGACCACCAGGGTGAGTTCGGGCAGCATCAGCACCAGGCCCACGATCAGCAGGCCGATCGGCTGACGGCGTCGGGCGGTGCGCACCTGGAGGACCAGCGGCAGCCCGAAGACGAGGACGATGCCGACGATGGCGAGCAGGAGGTAGCCGGCGGCGAGTTCGAGGGCGTCGCCGAACCCGTCGAGTTCCTCGCTCGACGAGCGTTCGAACTCCGAGTCGGCCCAACCGGCGAACAGCAGCCCCGAGACGCCGGTGATCAGCATCAGCACGAGCGGGATGCCCTTGAGGATCGAGACGACCCAGGCCATCGGTTCGACCCACGCGGGCCACCACGACGGCGCGGTCGAGGCCGGCACCGCTGCCGGACCGGCCACCCGACCTGCCGCTGCACCTGCCGCTGGGCCTGTCGTGCCGCCCGGGCCGACGGGTGCGGGCGAGGGAAGGCCGGTACCGGTCGGGGCGAGGGTGACGGGCACGGCGACGGCCGGCGTCACCGCCGTGCGGTCGGCCATCGGTTGGCCCTGCCAGGCCGTGCCGTCCCAGTAGCGCTGGGTGCCGACCGGATCGCCGGCGGCGTGATACCAGCCGGCCGGGGTCGCGCGCTCGGCGTTCGGTTGCACGTTCGGTTGCATGGTTCCCTCTCCCCGCCGACCGTTCCGACCTGCCGGCCGCCGTGCGGCGATCGTAGGTCGGGGGCGTCGACGCCGTCCGTGACGACGCGCACACAAGGCAACCTCGGAGCCGCCTCGAGGCCGGCTCAGGGCCCGGCGGCCTGCAGGGCGACAACGACGTTGGCCAGGTAGGGCAGGTCGTCGTGGCGGAACACGATCAGCCGATCGCCGGCGCCGAGGACGAATCGCTCCCCGGGGGCGCCCACGGCGTCGGGCCGATCGGGGGTGCCCGGCAGGCCGAGCGCGGCCACGGCCAGGCGGGCGTGGGCGGCCTGGGCTGCGTCGTCGTAGACGACCACGGTGATGCCCGAGATGGTCTCGATCACACCGATCGGGTCGGCCGTCCCGGCGACGCCGAGATCGGACGACGCGCCGGTGACCACCGCCCCGAGGTCGGCGTCGCGCAGCGCCGCCACCGGCGCGGCGAGGGCGGGGTCGACCGCGTCGGGCGCCACCGTCGGGTCGCCCGTGATCGCCAGCCCGACGACGACGAGCCCGATCCCGAGCGCGACGGCGGCCGCCATGCGACCGAGGGAGGGACGGCTCGAGCCCTCGCCCGTGCCAGCGGCGGGTGTCGGCCCGTGGGGTGACGGCGCCACCGGCGGTGGGCTCGTCGGGGGCGGGGCCGCCAGATCCCATTCGGGGGTCGGTTCCGTGGCCCGGCTCATCCTCGCGGCATCGACCGGATCGAGCGACGACTTGACGCCGAACGCGCCGATGGCCGACCCCCGGGGGGGCCGGCCATCGTGCACGGTCGAAACCTGGGTGGAGCTCAGCGCTGGGCCGAGCCCCGTGGCATCACATCATGCCGCCCATGCCACCCATGCCACCCATGTCCGGCATGCCGCCGGCGCCGGGCTCCTCGGGCTCGTCGGCCACGAGGGACTCGGTGGTGAGCACGAGCGCCGCGATCGAGGCGGCGTTCTGCAGGGCTGCACGGGTGACCTTGGCCGGGTCGGTGACGCCGGCGGCCATGAGGTCGGTGAGCTCGCCGGTGGCGGCGTTGAGACCGATGTTGCCCTCGGCCTCCTCCACCTTGCGGACCCAGATGCTGCCTTCGAGGCCGGCGTTGTCGGCGATGAGCCGGGCCGGGGCCTCGAGGGCCTTGAGCACGGAACGGGCACCGGTGGCCTCGTCGCCCACGAGCGACTCGAGCACCTTGGCCACGGCCGGGCGGGCACGCAGGAGGGCGGTGCCACCACCGGCCACGACGCCCTCCTCGAGGGCGGCACGGGTGGCGGACAGGGCGTCCTCGATGCGGTGCTTCTTCTCCTTGAGCTCCACCTCGGTGGCGGCGCCGACCTTGACGACGGCCACGCCGCCGGCCAGCTTCGCGAGGCGCTCCTGGAGCTTCTCGCGGTCCCAGTCGGAGTCGGTGTTCTCGATCTCGCTCTTGATCTGGGCGACACGACCGGCCACGTCGTCGGCCTCACCGGCACCTTCCACGATGGTGGTGGTGTCCTTGGTGATGATGACCTTGCGGGCGGTGCCGAGCATGTCGAGGGTGACGCCGTCGAGCTTGAGCCCGACCTCTTCGGCGACGACCTGGCCGCCGGTGAGCACGGCCATGTCCTGGAGCATGGCCTTGCGGCGCTCGCCGAAGCCCGGAGCCTTGACCGAGGCGGAGGTGAAGGTGCCACGGATCTTGTTGACCACGAGGGTGGCGAGGGCCTCGCCCTCGATGTCCTCGGCGATGATCACGAGGGGCTTGCCGGTCTGCATGACCTTCTCGAGGACGGGCAGGAGCTCCTGCACCGAGCTGATCTTGCCCTGGTTGAACAGGATGTAGGCGTCCTCGAGGACGGCTTCCTGGCGCTCGGGGTCGGTGACCATGTAGGGGCTGATGTAGCCCTTGTCGAACTGCATGCCCTCGGTGAAGTCGAGCTCGATGCCGAAGGTGTTCGACTCCTCGATGGTGACCACACCGTCCTTGCCGACCTTGTCGATGGCGTCGGCGAGCACGTCGCCCACGGCCTGGTCGGCGGCGGAGATGGCGGCGACCTGGGCGATCTCGGACTTGTCGTCGATCTCCTTGGCCTCGTTGGCGATGGCCTCGACGGCGGCGGCGACGGCGGCCTCGATGCCCTTCTTGAGGACCATCGGGTTGGCGCCGGCGGCCACGTTGCGGAGGCCTTCCTTGATCAGGGCCTGGGCGAGCACGGTGGCGGTGGTGGTGCCGTCACCGGCGACGTCGTTGGTCTTGGTCGCAACTTCCTTGACCAGCTGGGCACCCATGTTCTCGAAGGGGTCCTCGAGCTCGATCTCACGAGCGATCGAGACACCGTCGTTGGTGATGGTGGGGGCGCCGAACTTCTTGTCGAGGACCACGTTGCGGCCCTTCGGACCGATGGTGACCTTGACCGCGTCGGCCAGCTTGTTGACGCCGGCCTCGAGGGCACGGCGAGCTTCGTCGTCGAACTTCAGGATCTTTGCCATGGTTCAGCTCACTTCACGATCGCGAGGACGTCACGGGCATTCAGGATGAGGAGGTCCTCACCGTCGACGGCGATCTCCGTGCCCCCGTACTTCGAGTAGACGACGACGTCGCCCTCGGCGACGTCCATCGGCACGAGTTCACCGGTGTCGGCGCGACGGCCGGCACCCACGGCGAGAACGGTGCCCTGCTGGGGCTTCTCCTTGGCGGTGTCGGGAATGACGAGACCGCTGGCGGTGGTGGACTCTGCATCGTTGGGCCGGACAACGATCCGGTCCTCGAGTGGCTTCAAGTTCATGCGGGTCGCCTCCTGGGCGTCTAGCACTCTCAATGGACGAGTGCTAAGGCTACGCGGGGGCGCGCGAGATCGCCAACCCCCTCGACCCAATCTGCGCCGATCGACCCAAGAACCTGCGCGCCTGCCGCGCAGGTTCGGTGAGCACGAGCTTGGCAGGGCGGCGAGCCGTTCGCCGAAGGAGATCAGAGCCGGCCGGCGCCGGCGGGGTGGAGGGAGCGGGCCAGTTCGTGGGCCGGGGCGGCGGCGCCGGCGGCGCGGCGGGCGACCGGGCCGATCACCATCACGCTCGGGGAGCCGAACGGGCATCCGGAGGCGGCGACGTCCGACAGGGACCGAACGGCGACCGCCTCCGAAGAGGTGCCCGCAGCGTGGATGAAGGCAGCGGGCTCGTCCGCCCGGCCCGCCGCCAACAACCTGGTGGCCACACGGTCCGCCGTGGTGGCGGCCATGAGCACGACGATGGTGAGTCCGGAGGCGGCCAGGGCCTCCCAGTTCTCGTCGTCCGGCCCGGCGCGGTGGCCGCTGACCACCGTGAAGCCGGAGGCGACGTGGCGCTCGGTGACCGCGATGCCGGCCAGGGCCGGCGCGGTGAGCGCCGAGGAGAGACCGGGCACGACGTCGACGGGCAGCCCCGCCGCCCGCACGGCGTCGGCCTCCTCGGTGCCCCGGCCGAACACGAACGGGTCGCCGCCCTTGAGTCGCACGACGTGATGACCCTGGGCCGCGTGGTCGATCAGGAGTCGGGCGATGTCGTCCTGCGACATGCCGCGACCCTTGCGCTTGCCCACCGGGATGCGACGGGCGTTGGCGGGAGCCAGGTCGAGCAGTTCCGCGTCGGCGAGGCTGTCGTAGAGCACGACGTCGGCCTCGGCGAGGGCTCGGGCGCCGCGCACCGTGATCAGATCGGCGCCGCCGGGGCCAGCGCCCACGAGGGTCACGCGCCCGGAGCGGATCGGGGTGGTGCCGTCGAACTCGGCGAGGAAGCGGCGACGCAGTTCGTCGAGGGCGCCCACCCGGCCGGCGCGCACGGCCTCGAGCCCGGGCTC
>JBPEXC010000125.1:0-2301 GCA_052032035.1 Acidimicrobiales bacterium
TCCGCCGCGCAGCGGCGCCGTCGCCGTCGACGCCGGCCGCATCGTGGCGGTCGGGAGCGACGCCGTCGGCACCGAGGCCCGCCGGGTCATCGACGCCGGCGGCCAGGTGG
Organism: Acidimicrobiales bacterium; assembly: GCA_052032035.1. Lineage (GTDB taxonomy): Bacteria > Actinomycetota > Acidimicrobiia > Acidimicrobiales > SZUA-35 > JAWSVN01. Next base: position 111 of record JBPEXC010000125.1, read on the forward strand.
TGGCGCCGGGGTTCATCGACCCCCACACCCACTACGACGCCCAGCTCTGCTTCGATCCCTACGCCTTCCCGGCGATCGAGCACGGCGTGACCACGGTCGTGCCCGGCAACTGCTCGCTGTCGTTGGCGCCGCTGAAGGCCGACCAGCGCGACGCCTTCTCCAAGATGTTCCGGCTCATCGAGGAGATGCCCGAGGACGCCTTCGACGCCGGCGTCGACTGGGCCTGGGGTGAGGAGTTCGGCGGGTGGCTCGACGCGCTCGGTGGTCGCCTGGCCCTGAACGTGGCGCCGCTGGTGGGGCACTCGGTGCTGCGCATGTTCGTGATGGGCGCCGACGCCCAGCAGCGGCCCGCCACGCCGGAGGAGATCGCCGAGATGTGCGCCCAGCTGCACGCCGCGATCGACGCCGGGGCCGTCGGCCTGTCGACCAGCTTCGTCGACATCGACGAGAACTATCGCCCGGTGCCGAGCCGCTGGGCAGCCGCCGACGAGCTCGACGCCCTCGCCGCCGTGCTCGGCGAGCGCCACAAGATGCTCCAGATCGTGCACGAGTTCTACGACGCCGATCTCACCGTCGCCCGCATCGAGCAGCTGGCCGACCTGTCGGTGCGGCACGGACTGACGACCACGCTGTCGCCGCTGTTCCACTCGGCGCAGAACCCCGCAGCCACGACCAAGGTGATGGCGGCGATCGCTGCCGCCCGGGAGCGCGGCGCCGTGGTCTGGCCCCAGGTCCAGACGCGTCCCATCGACATCAGCTTCACCCTCGATCAGCGGAGCCTGATGCTCCTGACGATGCCGAAGTGGTGGAAGGTCGCCTCGATCGCCGATCCCGTCGAGAAGCTGGCGGCGGTCGCCGAGCAGCGCGATGCCCTCGCCGCCGAGATCGACGGTCGTGCCCACGACTTCGTGGTGCGCGACGTGGTCCACGAGCGCAACCGGCACCTCGTCGGCCGCTCGATCGCCGACATCGCCGCCGAGCAGGGCCGTGCCCACGGCGAGACCCTGCTCGATCTCGCCCTCGACGAGGACCTCGGCACCTGGTTCATTCGCGAATCGGTCGGCCACAACGACTCGGCGGTGGTCGGTCAGCTCCTCGCCGACGACCTCGTCCACGTCGGCGCGTCCGACGGTGGCGCCCACGTCGGCTCGTTCTCGACCTTCGGCGACACCGGCTACCTGCTGGCCGAGTTCGTCCGCAACACCGGTGCGCTCAGCCTCGAGGCGGCCGTGAAGAAGATCACGCACGACCCCGCCGAGATCTGGGGGATCGAGGGGCGTGGCCTGCTCGAGGCGGGCTACGCCGCCGACATCGTCGTGTTCGATCCCGACACGATCGACCGGGGGCCCGAGATCGCCTCCGACGACTTCCCGGGCGAGGGCTTCCGGTGGATCCGACGCCAGGTGGGCGTCGACACCGTGATCGTGAACGGTGAGATCGTCTGGAGCGCCGCCGACGGCTACGTCGACGACGCCCGTTCCGGCGTGGTGGTCGGTCGATGAAGCACCTGAGCATCGACGCCGCCGGCACCCGCATCCACGCCGTCGAGGCGGGGGAGGGGCCGCTCGTCCTCCTCGTCCACGGCTTCCCGGAGTCGTGGTACTCCTGGCGGCACCAGCTGCCCGCCCTCGCCGACGCCGGCTACCGGGCCGTCGCGATCGACGTCCGCGGCTACGGGCGCTCGTCCAAGCCCCAGGCCGTGGAGGACTACCGCATGGTCCGCCACGTCGCCGACAACGTCGAGGTGGTCAAGGCCCTCGGCGCCTCGACCGCCACGATCGTCGGCCATGACTGGGGCGCCCCGATCGCCTGGACGTCGGCCCTGCTGCGCCCCGACGTCTTCACCGCCGTCGCCGGGCTGTCGGTGCCCTACTCGCCGCCGTCGGAGCATCGTCCCCTCGAGGTGATGCGGCTGATGGGGGGCGAGGAGGAGTTCTACATCGAGTACTTCCAGGAGCCCGGACGAGCCGAGGCCGAGATCGAGGCCGACGTCCGCGACTGGCTCCTCGGCTTCTACTTCACGGCCTCGGGCGACGCCCCCGAACGGGACCTCGCGATGGGCACGATCGCCACGATCCCGCACGGCGCGCTGATGAAGGACCGCTTCGCCCGGCCCGACCCGATGCCCGCGTGGCTGAGCGACACCGAGCTCGACACCTACGCCACCGAGTTCGAGTACTCCGGGTTCCGG
>JBPEXC010000126.1:0-6329 GCA_052032035.1 Acidimicrobiales bacterium
ACAGGATCGACAGCCCGACCGCATCGACGTCCTCGTCCCGAGCCACTGACGCGATCTGCTCCGGGGTGAGGCGAATCCCCTGGTAGATGACCTCCATGCCGGCGTCGCGGGCGGCGACGGCGATCTGTTCGGCGCCGTTGGAGTGGCCGTCGAGTCCGGGCTTGGCCACGAGCAGGCGGGGTGGCCCGCCGACCATCGACTGCACCGAGGCGGCCAGGTCGCTCAGCTTGATCGACCCGCCCCCGGCGCCGACGGCGGCCCGGATCCCGGTCGGGGCCCGGAACTCGCCGAACACCTCGCGCAGGCGGCCGGCCCACTCGCCGGTCGTACCGCCGGCCTGGGCCAGGGCGATCGTGGTGGGCATGATGTTGTCGCCGCCCTCGGCGGCGGCGGCCAGATCGTCGAGGGCCTTGGCCACGGCGTCGTTGTCGCGATTCGCCCGCCACTCCTCCAGATCGGCGATCGCCTCGTCCTGCACGGCCGGGTCGACCTTGAGGATGCTCTCGGCGCCGCCGAGCGGCGAGGGGGCGGTCTCGGCGTACTCGTTGACGCCGACGATCGTGATCTCGCCACGCTCGATGTTGCGCATGCGCTCGGTGTGGGAGCGCACCAGCCGGCCCTTCAGTTCCTCGATCGCCTCGAAGGCGCCGCCCATCTCGAGCACGTCGTCGAGCTCGGCCTGGGCGGCCTCGATCAGCTCGGCGGTCTTGCCCTCGATCACGTGGCTGCCGGCGAAGATGTCGTCGTACTCCAACAGGTCGGTCTCGAAGGCCAGCACCTGCTGGATGCGCAGCGACCACTGCTGGTCCCACGGGCGGGGCAGGCCGAGGGCCTCGTTCCACGCCGGCAGCTGGATCGAGCGGGCCCGGGCGTCCTTCGACAGCGACACGCCGAGCATCTCGAGCACGATGCGCTGCACGTTGTTCTCGGGCTGGGCCTCGGTGAGGCCGAGCGAGTTGACCTGCACGCCGTAGCGGAAGCGGCGGGCCTTGGGGTCGGTCACGCCGTAGCGCTCGGCGGTGATCCGATCCCACATCTGGGTGAAGGCCCGCATCTTGCAGGTCTCCTCCACGAAGCGGATGCCGGCGTTGACGAAGAACGAGACGCTGCCCACCAGGGCGTCGAACCGGTCGGCCGGCACCTGGCCCGACTCCTTCACCGCATCGAGGACGCCGATGGCGGTGGCGAGCGAGTAGGCGATCTCCTGGACCGGCGTCGCCCCCGCCTCCTGGAGGTGGTAGGAGCACACGTTCATCGGGTTCCACTTCGGGATGTGCTCGTTGCAGTAGGCGAACATGTCGACGATCAGTCGACGGCTCTCCGCCGGCGGGAAGATGTAGGTGCCGCGGCTGAGGTACTCCTTGACGATGTCGTTCTGTGTGGTGCCGCGCAGGGCGGTGGTCGGCACCCCCTGGTCGAGGGCGTTGGCGACGTAGAGGCCGAGCATCCACGCCGCCGGGGCATTGATCGTCATCGACGTGTTCATCTCCCCGACGGGGATCCCGTCGAGGAGGGTCTTCATGTGGCCGAGGTGGGCCACGGGCACGCCGACCTTGCCGACCTCGCCGTTGGCGAGGACGTGATCGGGGTCGTAGCCGGTCTGGGTCGGTAGGTCGAACGCGATCGACAGACCGGTCTGACCCTTGGCCAGGTTGGTCCGGTACAACTCGTTGCTCGCCTTGGCGGTCGAGTGACCGGAATACGTCCGCATCATCCACGGGCGATCAGGCATGGGGTGGCTCCTTCGCTGCAAAAGGATCGATGGCCCCACCGAACGCTGGTCTCGGTGGGAGCTCGAGCGCCGACTGGAGGAGGTCGGCGTAGTCAGATCGTGGGACCGCTCGGGCCCCGAGCGACGCCAGGTGCGGCGTCACCCACTGAACATCGAGCACCACATGATCCTCGGAGCCCAGCAGGTCGCACAAATGCACCAGGGCCACCTTCGACGCGTCGGTCCGCCGATGGAACATCGACTCGCCGGCGAAGAAGCCGCCGATGGCCACCCCGTAGAGCCCGCCGGCGAGGCCGTCGTCGTCCCATGCCTCGACCGAGTGCGCCCAGCCGGCCCGGTGCAGCGCCCGGTAGGCGGCCGTGATGCGTCGGTCGATCCAACCGTGGGGTCGGCTCGGGTCGCCGCACGCCGCGATCACCTCGTCGAAGGCGGTGTCGACCCGCACCTCGTAGCGGCGCGTCGACCGTCGCAGCGACTTCGACACCGTGAGGTCGCCCGGGAGGAAGACCCCGCGGGGGTCGGGGGAGAACCAGCCGAGCTTGCGCCGCGGGAGCGGCATCGGGAAGTAGCCGGCGCGATAGGCGTCGAGCAGGGTGCGTTCGGCGAGGTCGGCGCCGGTCGCGACGAGGTCCTCACCGGGTGGGAGTGCGGAGAGGGGTGGGAACGACCACACGCCCTCCGAGGGCCGCTGCGCCATGGAGGGAGACTAGTTGCCGTGCGCCGGGCCGAACCCAGCGCTGTGTGGATCAGCGCTGTGTGATCGTGACCGACTCGATGATCGTCTCGGTGCTCGGCGTGCCACCGGGGGTGCCGGTCTCCTCGATCGCCGTCACGACGTCGAGGCCCTCGGTCACGGTGCCGAACAGGGAGTACTGCGGCGGGAGCTGCACCCCGGACTCGCCGGTGACGACGAAGAACTGGCTGCCGTTGGTGTCGGGTCCCGAGTTGGCCATCGCCACCGAGCCGATCTCGTACTCCCCCTCGGCCGGCAGCTCGTCGGCGAACTGGTAGCCCGGGTTGCCGGTGCCGAGCGGGTCGCCGACCGCGTCGCCGCCCTGCACGACGAAGCCGGGGATGATCCGGTGGAAGGTGACCCCGTCGTAGTAGTGGTGGCGGGCCAGGAAGACGAAGTTGTTGACCGTGAGCGGCGCCCGCGCCGGGTCGAGCTCGATCGTGAAGTCGCCGAGCGACGTGGAGACCTCGGCGAGATAGGTGGCCGACAGGTCGATGCACTGCTGCGGGGCGGCGGCGAACTCGACGGTTCGCTCGCCCGAGGCGTCCTCGGGTGGGCACTCGGCGCCGTCGGTGGGGAACACCACCGAGGTCGTCGTCTCGGCCGCCTCGTCCGTCTCGACGGTCGTGGTGGTCTCGCCCGCTGCGTCTGCGTCGGCGGCCTCGGTCGTCTCGTCGTCGTCGGAGAAGAGCGAGACCGACAACAGGAACGCCAGGAGCACGGCGACGATCACGGCGCCGAACGCGAACCGCTTGCGCACGTCGGCCTTCTGTTCCTGCTTGCGTTCGGCCTCGAGACGGGCCTGCCGGTTCGCCTTCTGGCGTTCACGCTTCTCGGTACCCACGGCGGGAAGGCTAACGACCAAATGACAGAGTGAGCAGGCACCCCCGCCGCTAGCGTCGAAACGTGGCTCTCGTCGTGCAGAAGTTCGGTGGAACCTCGGTCGCCGATCCCGACCGCATGCGGACCGTGGCCGACCACGTCGCCCGGTGCCGTCGTCGGGGCGACCAGGTCGTCCTCGTCGTCTCGGCCATGGGGAAGGAGACCGACGAACTCCTCCATCTGGCCGAGCAGGTGTCCAAGAACCGGCCCGGTCGGGAGATGGACATGCTCATCACCGCAGGCGAACGCAAGGCGTGCGCGCTGATCTGCATGGCGTTGGCCGACCTCGACGTGCCGGCGGCCTCGTTCACCGGCTCGCAGGCCGGCTTCCTGACCGACACCAACCACCGCAACGCCAAGATCCTCCAGATCACCCCGGAGCGGGTGACCGAGGCGATCGCCGAGGGCATCGTGCCGGTGGTCGCAGGGTCCCAGGGCGTCTCGGGCGACCGCGACGTCACCTTCCTCGGCCGGGGCGGATCCGACACCACCGCGGTGGCGCTGGCCAAGGCGATCGGCGCCGACCTGTGCGAGCTCTACACCGACGTGTCGGGGGTCTTCAGCGCCGACCCCCGCCTGGTGCCCGCCGCCCAGAAGATGGCGTCGATCACCTTCGACGAGCTGCTCGAGATGACCGCCACCGGCTGTCCCAAGCCGGCGATGCGTTCGGTCGAGGTCGCCCACAACCACCAAGTCCCCCTCCACATCCGCTCGGCGTTCACCTGGGAGCCGGGCACCCACGTCGTCGCCGAGGAGTCCGCCATGGAACAGCCCATCATCCGAGCCGTCACCCACGATCTCTCCGAGGCCAAGGTCACCATCAGCGACGTGCCCGACCGTCCGGGCGTGTCGGCCAAGATCTTCCGTGCGCTGGCCGAGGGCAACGTCAACGTCGACATGATCGTGCAGAACGTCTCGGATCAGGGCAAGACCGACATCTCCTTCACGGTGCCGATGGAGGACCTCACCACCGCCACGACGATCCTCGGGTCCGACGACCTGGCGTCGATCGGCGCAGGCGAGGTCACCACCGACGACTCGGTCGGTCGGGTCTCGATCGTCGGGGCCGGCATGAAGTCGAACCCGGGGGTGGCCGCCACCATGTTCGAGGTGCTGGCCGAGAACGACATCAACATCGAGATGATCTCCACCTCGGCGATCCGCGTCAGCTGCGTCGTCGCCGCCGACCGGGCCGAGGATGCCGTGCAGCTCGTGCACACCGCGTTCGGACTCGACGGCTGAACCGTCGTCAGGCGGCGCGTTCGTCCTGGACGGGCACCGAGCACGTCCGCTCGGCGTCGCACCACACCAGCACCTCGCGCTCGCCGATCGCCTCGGGGAGTTCGACGCGGTTGGTGCAGTCGTCGGGATCGACCCGTGAGGGGATCGGGCCGGCGCCCTCGTAGCCGCAGTCGCCGGTCGGGCACTCCGGGCCGGTGAGGGTTCGGTTGGCGTAGGTCAGCTCGAGGGCGGTGTCGGTCGACGCCACGATCCGGAAGTAGCCGCCGCAGGCGACGGCGTCGACGGGTGAGGCATGGGTGTCGTCGAGCACGACGACCAGGCCGGGGTCGAGGTCGGCCGACGGCGTGGCACGCACCACGTTGCGGATGAAGACGCCGAGCGACAGGAGCACGACGGCGATCGCCACGTGCCACCACTGGACCTTCTGGATCACGGCGTGCCACCGCCGAGGGTCGGGTCGGTCACGTGTCCGGACGGTGCGCGGTGCCTCACCCTCCCAGTATCCCGCCGAAATTCGGGCGTGGCATGTCACCGAGGGGCGTAGGGTTTTGGTATGCGCGTAGGAATCGTCGGTGCCACCGGACAGGTCGGGAGCGTTGCGCTCTCGATCCTCGCCGAGCGGTCGTTCCCCCTCACCCAGCTTCGCCTCTTCGCCTCGGCCCGCTCGGCCGGCAAGACCCTGGCCTACGAGGGCGACGACATCACCATCGAGGACGCCGCCACCGCCGACTACTCCGGCCTCGACGTGGTGATCTTCTCCGCCGGTGGTTCCACCTCGAAGGAACTGGCCCCCAAGGTGGCGGCCCAGGGTGCCGTGGTGATCGACAACTCCTCGGCGTGGCGCATGGACCCCGAGGTGCCCCTCGTGGTGGCCGGGGTGAACGACCACGCCGTGGCCGACCGACCCAAGGGCATCATCGCCAACCCGAACTGCACGACGATGGTGGCGATGCCGGTGCTCAAGCCGCTCCACCTCGAGGCCGGCCTGAAGACGCTGACCGCCTCGACCTATCAGGCGGTGTCCGGGTCGGGCCTGGCCGGCGTCGACGAGCTCGGCAACCAGATCGACAAGGGCGGCGACGCCCGCCAGCTCGCCTACGACGGTCGAGCCGTCGACATGGGTGCGCCGTCGGTCTACGTCGAGCCGATCGCCTACAACGCCGTGCCGTGGGCCGGCGACCTGGTCGAGGACGGCCTGGCCGAGACCAACGAGGAGCAGAAGCTCCGCAACGAGAGCCGCAAGATCCTCGAGATCCCCGAGCTGGCCGTGTCGTCGCTGTGCGTGCGGATCCCGGTCTTCGCCGGCCACTCGCTGGCGATCAACGCCTCGTTCGATCGCGAGATCTCGCCCGCCCGCGCGGCCGAGCTGCTGGCGGCGACCGACGGCGTGATCCTCGACGACGTGCCCACCCCGCTCAAGAGCGCCGGGGTCGACGACACCTATGTCGGCCGCATCCGGGTCGACCCGACCGTGGAGCACGGCCTCGCCCTGTTCCTCGCCGGCGACAACCTGCGCAAGGGTGCGGCGCTCAACACCATTCAGATCGCCGAACTCCTCCTCGCCGAGGCCTGACCCACCGCAGGACCCGGCGGTGGCGCTCCGGATCGACGTCGTCACGGATGCGTTGCCGAGGTGCACGGCGCCCTGCGGATGCGCCGCTTCTACGTCGCCCCACCCGCCCGCCGTCGTGGGGTGGCACGTGCCCTCGCCGAGCACCTGATCGCGCACGCGTCGAACCA
>JBPEXC010000127.1:0-7074 GCA_052032035.1 Acidimicrobiales bacterium
GCTCGGCGGCCGGGGCCGGCGCAGCCGCACCGTCGCCGACGACGGCCAGCACGGTGCCGACGTCGACGGTGTCGCCCTCGGGCACGAGGATCTCGGCGAGGGTGCCGGCCACGGGCGAGGGCACCTCGGTGTCGACCTTGTCGGTCGAGACCTCGAACAGGACCTCGTCCTGGGCGACGGTCTCACCGACCTGCTTGAACCATCGGGTGATGGTGCCTTCGGTTACCGTCTCGCCCAGCTGGGGCATTTCGATGTCGGCCACGATGTGTTGGCTCCTGGTTGTGCGGGGTTTCGTGCGGGGGCAGTGGTTGCGGGATCGTGCGTGGGTCGGTGGCGCTCAGTGGAGCGAGCGACCGGTCAGCGAGAGCACGGTCTCGCCGAAGACCTCGCTGATCGTGGGGTGCGGCTGGATGAACTGGGCGACCTCCGGCACGGTGGCCTCCCAGTTGACGGCGAGGTAACCCTGGCCGAGCTGCTCGGTCACCCACGGGCCGACCATGTGCACGCCGAGGATCCGGCCACCGGTGCCGTCGGGCAGCTTCTCGGCGATCACCTTCACCATGCCGTCGGTCTCGCCGACGATCATCGCTCGGGCGTTGCCGACGTAGGTGTGCTTCGACACGACCACGTCGTAGCCCTGCTCCTTGGCCTGGGCCTCGGTGAGACCGGCGAACGCCACCTCGGGGTGGGTGTAGACACACCACGGCACCTTGTCGTAGTCGATCGGCGTCACGTCCTCGCCGAGGATGTCCTTGATGACGTTCATGCCCTCCATGAACGCGACGTGGGCGAGCTGTGCGGTGGGCACGAGGTCGCCGACGGCCCAGACGCCGGGCACGTTGGTGCGGCAGTAGCCGTCGACCGGCACGAAGCCGCGCTCGTCGACCGCCACCTGGGTGGCGTCGAGGCCGAGCGTCTCGGCCATGGGCCGCCGACCGATCGACACGACGACGGTGTCGGCGGTGACGGTCTGATTGTCGCCGAAGGTGACGGTCACGCCATCGGGCCCGGTGGTCTGACCGCTCACCATCACGCCGGCGTGGATGTCGATCCCACGCTTCTTGAACGACCGCTCGACCTTCTTGACCATGTCGACGTCGCAGTTGACGAGGATCGACGGGGCAGCCTCGATGATCGTGACCTTGGTGCCGAGGTCGCTCATCATCGACGCGAACTCACAGCCGATGGCGCCGCCGCCGATGACGACGGCCGAGCCGGGCAGCTCCTCGATCGACATCAACTCGTCGGAGGTGACGATGCGCTTGGCGTCGATCGGGAAGCCGGGGATCGTGCGCGGCTGGGAGCCGGCGGCGAGGATCACGGCGTCGCCCTTGATCGACACGTCGCCGGACGAACCGCCGGAGATCGACACGGTCTGATGATCGGCGCCGAGGGTGCCGGTGCCGTCGAAGACGGTGACCTTGCGCTTCTTGAGCAACCCACCCAGACCGCCGACGAGCTGGTCGACGATGCCCTGCTTGCGCTCGAGCGTCGTGCTCCAGTCCACACCCTTGGCCTCGGCCTGGATGCCGTAGAGGCCCGCATGCTCGACCGTGCGCTGCACGAGTGCGGTCTCGAGGAGTTCCTTCGCCGGCACGCAGCCGACGTTGAGGCAGGTGCCGCCGAGCTTGTGCTTCTCGACGAGGGCGATGTTGAGACCGGCGCTCGCGCCGTAGAGGGCCGAGGCGTAACCACCCGGACCACCACCGATCACAACGACATCGAACGTCTGGCTGGTCAGGGGAACCACCTCCGGGTACGGGGGAAATCGTGGCCGATCCTACCTGCCCGATCGGGGGCCCGACGGTTTGCAGCGAAGGTCACGCGCGGTGGCCTCCGGAGCGCTCGGACCTCACAGTTCGCGACCGGCGGCGAGAGGATCGGTCATGCCCGGAACATCATGACCTGCACGGCGAACGCCACCAGGATCAGCAGGCCGGTGATGAGCGACAGCACGAGAAGCATCCGGGTACTCACTGTGATGCAACGTATCGGTCCCCGACCCGACTCGTCGGACCGCGGCGTCCTACGATCCACCTCGTCGCCGCAACCCGTCGAACGCCCAGGAGGCGCGCCATGGAAGTCGTCATCAGCGGGGCCAGCGGCCTCATCGGATCCCACCTCGCCTCGTCGCTGCGAGCCGACGGCCACCGCGCCATCGCCCTCGTCCGCCGTCCGGCGACGGGTGCCGACGAGATCCAGTGGGATCCGTCGGCCGGCGAGATCGACGGCGAGTCGCTCGAGGGCTGCGACGCGGTGGTCCACCTCGCGGGCGCCGGCATCGGCGACCGCCGCTGGAGCGAGTCCTACAAGAAGAAGGTGCTCGAGAGCCGCACTCGCGGCACCTCGCTGCTCGCCACCACCCTCGCCGGCCTCAACACTGCGCCACGGGCGTTCCTCTCCGGCTCGGCGATCGGCTACTACGGCGCCCGGGGCGACGAGACCCTCACCGAGGAGGCGACCCCGGGCGACAACTTCCTCGCCGACGTCTGCGTCAAGTGGGAGGCGGCCGCCCAGAGCGCGATCGATGCCGGCATCCGCACCGCCTTCCTCCGCACCGGCATCGTGCTCACGCCGGCGGGTGGGGTGCTCACCCGTCTCCTCCCGCTGTTCAAGCTCGCCCTCGGCGGCAAGCTCGGCGACGGCCGTCAGTACATGTCGTGGATCTCGATCACCGACGAGATCGGTGCGATCCGGTTCCTCCTCGATCACGACGTGGCCGGACCGGTCAACCTGACCGCCCCCGACCCCGTGCCGAATGCTGAGTTCACGAACGTGCTCGGCGACGTGCTCGGCCGGCCGACCCTGTTGCCGGTCCCCGCGTTCGGGCCCCGACTGCTCCTCGGCCGGGAGATGGCCGACGCCCTCCTCTTCGACTCCACCCGGGTCGTCCCGGCAGCGCTCGGCCGCGCGGGCTACACCTTCTCCCACGGCGACCTCGAGACGGCGCTGCGGGCCGAGCTCGACCGCCCGGCCTGACCACCCACGATCCGACGAGGAGCGCGACATGATCGACAACGACGCCAAGGTGGTGTCCCACACCCGGGTGATCCCCGCGGCGGCCGCCGACATCTTCGACCTGCTGGCCGACCCACGCCGACATCACGAGATCGACGGGTCCGACATGGTGCAAGCCGCCCGGGTCGGCGGTCCGGAGCGGCTCTCGATGGGCGCCGAGTTCGGCATGGACATGAAGTTCGGCCCGGTCCCCTACCGGATCACCAACGAGGTCGTGGCCTTCGAGGAGGGTCGCGAGATCGCCTGGCGCCACTTCGGCCACCACGTCTGGCGGTATCGGTTGGCGCCGATCGACGACGCCTCGACCGAGGTGACCGAGCGGTTCGAGTGGGGAGAGGCCCGGGTCCCGGCGATCTACCCGCTGATGAAGTACCCGCAGCAGCACGACGGCAACATCGAACGCACCCTGGAGCGACTCGCCGAGCGCTTCGCCTAGGCCGCCGCGGGCTGCGACGGCCTGCCACACCGCAGCCGGCCAGCCGACACGCTGAGAGGTCGCCGACCACGTAGCGGAGGAATGAGCCGATCGGCCCAGCACGGCGACGCTGCTCCGTCCGATGGGTTCTGGACGTACCCCTCTCGTAGGAGCGGCCCCGTGGGTTTCTTTTCCAAGCGCAAGGCGGCGAACAAGGCAGCGACCGATGAGGTCGACGCCTGGCTGCGGACGGCCAACGAGGCCTCCGAGCACGACGCCCTCGACATGGTCGATGTCGACCAGGCCCTCGGCGCGGTGATGCCGAAGCCGCCCGCTGCCCCCGATACCGCCACCGAGACCGCCGGATCGCTCGCCATCGAGACCTTCGATCCGTCGACGGTCGCCGACAGCTTCCAACCGGCCGACGACGCCGGCGAGATGTGGCACTTCCCCGAGCTCGACGAAGGGTCGACCGACGCCCAGCCACCCATGGTCGAGCGCCGGGCCCAGCCCGTCGACGCTCCCACCGCTGCGACCGACGAACCCTCGACCGACGAACCCTCCACCACCGAACCCTCCACCAACGATGGAGGCAACGTCTCCCCTGCTCCGAGCATGTTCGACATGCTCGCCGCCGCCCCGCCAGAGCACCTCGGCAACCCTCGACCTGAATCTGAGGTAGAGGTCGAGGGTCTCGGGTTGGCGGCGTCGACCAACACCGAACCGTGGACGTCCGACCCCGACCCGCTCGGCAATGTCGCACTGACGACCGGCGGCGACATGGAGGACGTCTGGGCAACCTTCGACGCCCTGTCCCCCGCTCCCGAGTCCGACGCCCTCGACGACCTGTGGGGCAAGAAGGACCGACGCGCCGCAGCGGCCGACTCATCCGAGCTGGCGCCCTCGGACGAGCCTGCGTCGTCGGCCTCCCCGGAGACGTTCGACGCCGTCGTCGACTTCCACGCCGCCCCGGCAGCACCGTCGGTCGACCTCGATTCGCCGGACGCCTTCGCCGGCCCGGTCGTCGACTTCGGCGACCCGACCGAGCCCGGCGATGAGCCCTCGGATGCGCCCTCGCCGCTGCCGCCGGCCGCCGACGTCGCACCCGGACCTGCCCCGTTCGAAGCTGCCCCGTTCGAGCCCGCGTCGTTCGACGAGACCTGGGCCGATGAGCAGATCGACGCCGAGACATTGCTGGCGGACTCGGTCGAAGCCGAGACCGTGCCGACCGACATCGAGGTGCCCGAGATCGATCCGGTCTACGGGCCGCTGCCGGTCCCGGCCAGCCCGCAGACCGAGCTCCTCCTCGAGATCCTCGGCCTGGAGCCCGGCTGCGACTGGAGCGTCGTCCGCCACCGTCGCGCCGAGCTGATCGAGGCCCATGCCCCCTCGAGCGACGACGACGAGGATCGAGCCGCCCTCGCCCTCGACATCCGCCACGAGATGAACTCGGCCTACGCCGCCCTGCGCCTCTACTTCGTCGGCTGAGGGTCGCCCTCGCCCACTGACCCTCCCGTCGCCGGTCGGCCCATACCTCGCCGGTCAGCGGATTCGCATCACCGACGGGGCGTCGTCGAGCGACGCCGCATCGTCGGCGTCCGCCTCGAGCCGGTCGGCCAGCACGTCGTCGTCGACGACGATCACCCCGGCAGCGGCTCGGGCCCCCCATGCGTTGCGGGCGACCACGGCGTCGCCGGGACGCGTCGGGTCGCCACCGAGGGTGACCACCCATTCGGCGCCGGCGACCGCCCGCTCGAATCGCTCGCGATCTGCCGCCGGCCACTTGACGGCCGGATCGGCGAACGGCAGCACCACGCCGAGCGGCACACCGTGCCGCAGCGCCAGCTCGGCCGCCTCGAGCTCGGCACCGCGCCGCAGGCCGCTGACCAGCACGTCGCGCTCGGCATCGAGCTGGGCGACGGCCCGGTCGAGGTCGGCGCGCTGGGATCGGCTGATGCTCGTCGCCCCGACGACCCAGACCGCCCGGTCGACCGGCCACGGCACCTCGGCCGCCGGCGCGCTCGCCTTCGAGCCGCCGGTCGACCCGTCCCGGATCTTGGCTACCTCGGCCACGGCGAGCTCGTCGGCCCGCTCGTTGAGCGGGTGCCCGGCGTGGCCCTTCACCCAGGTGAAGGTGATCTCGTCACTGCGTTCGAGGTAGAGGTCGATCAGGGGTTCCCACAGGTCGCGATTGGCGACGGGCTTCTTCTGGGAGTTCTTCCAGCCCCGCTTCTTCCAGCCCTCGTACCAGCGGTCGTTGAAGCACTTCACGACGTAGGTCGAATCGGAGTGGATGTCGACCGGCCCGTCGAACGCCTGCACCGCCTCGAGCACCGCCTGGAGCTCCATCCGTTGGTTGGTCGTCTGCTCGGCGCCCCCACTGCCGTGGCGACCGTCGGCGGTCACCCACGCCCATCCGCCCGGTCCCGGGTTGCCGCTGCACGCTCCGTCGGTGAAGACCTCCACCCTCCCAGCGTGCCAGCGAACGGCCTGGTCGACACCTCGAGCAGCGCCGGTCCGCAGGCCTCCGACCGGGCTCGGAACTTCTCACAGCGGCCGTTACCAACTGTAACCTCAGCGTGTCAAAAGCTACTCACGGGTAAGCACCCGACCGAGGCTCATCCCGTGTTGAATGGACGCATGACCCTCGATGGTTTCCTGAGCCAGCTGCCCGACATCGACCCCCAGGAGACGGCCGAGTGGCTCGAGTCGCTCGACACGGTGACGTCGAGCCAGGGCAAGACCCGCGCTCGCTACCTGCTGGGCCGCATCAACGCCCACGCCCGCGAACTCCAGCTCGGCCACTCCGACGTGTGGACCGACTACGTCAACACGATCCCGACCGAGAACCAGCCCTTCTTCCCGGGTGACGAGTTCATCGAACGCCGCATCCGAGCCTTCATCCGATGGAACGCAGCGGCGATGGTGGTGCGGGCCAACAAGATCGCCGACGGCATCGGCGGCCACCTCTCGACCTTCGCCTCCTCGGCGTCGCTCTACGAGGTCGGCTTCAACCACTTCTTCCGCGGCAAGGAGGACGGCACCCCGGGCGATGCCATCTACTTCCAGGGTCACGCCGCCCCGGGCATCTACGCCCGGGCCTTCCTCGAGGGCCGCCTCGACGAGAGTCAGCTCGACCACTTCCGCATGGAGGTCGGCGGCGGTGGCCTCTCCAGCTATCCCCACCCGCGCCTCATGCCGGACTTCTGGGAGTACCCGACGGTGTCGATGGGCCTCGGCCCGATCAACTCGATCTACCACGCCCGCTTCCTCAAGTACCTGGGCAACCGCCACATCGAGGACACCTCCGGCAGCCACGTCTGGGCCTTCCTCGGCGACGGTGAGACCGACGAGCCCGAGACGCTCGGCTCGATCTCCCTCGCCGGCCGCAACGGCCTCGACAACCTCACCTGGGTCATCAACTGCAACCTGCAGCGTCTCGACGGCCCGGTGCGCGGCAACGAGAAGATCATCCAGGAACTCGAGGGCGTCTTCCGCGGCGCCGGCTGGAACGTCATCAAGGTCGTGTGGGGCTCCCGCTGGGACGAGCTGCTGCTGCGCGACACCGACGGCGTCCTCCTCAACAAGATGAACACCACCGTCGACGGCGAGTTCCAGCGCTACGCCGTCGAGTCCGGCGC
>JBPEXC010000128.1:0-3800 GCA_052032035.1 Acidimicrobiales bacterium
GGTCGCTGCGCCAGTCGATCACGCCCGACGACGTGCTCGGCCGGGTGACGGCGGTGTTCCAGACCGTCGGCTACAGCGCTGGGATGGCCGGCGCGCTGCTCGGCGGATTGATCACCGAGGCCACCTCGGCCAGGACGGCCAACCTCACCGCCGCCGGCATCGGCGTGGCCGCCTGGGCGCTGCTCGCCGTCACCCTCACCCGCCATCTCGACACGGCCGAGCGTCCGCGACCCGAGCCCGCGGGGACGACACCCAACGCCGTCGCCTCCTAGGCTCGGCGGCGGTGACGGCCCTCGGACGAGACTTCGACCGCTTCTGGGCCGCCGCCGCGATCTCCAACCTCGGCGACGGCATCCGCCTCACCGCCATCCCGCTGCTGGCGGTCGAACTCACCGTCGATCCGCTGGTGATCGGCGTCGTGAACGCCTCGCTGCTCGCTCCGTGGCTGCTCTTCGGCGCCCTCGGCGGCGTGCTCGCCGACCGGGGCGACCGGCGGCGGCTGATGCTGGTCGGCCAGCTGCTCCGGGCGGCCACGGTCGGCGCCCTGGCCGCCGCAATCGCCGCCGACCTGGCCTCGATCCCGATGCTGATCGTCGCTGCGCTCGTGATCGGCGCCGGCGAGATCGTCGTCGACTCCTCGTTCCACGCCTCGGTGCCCCAGCTGGTGCGGGACGACCAGCTCGAGGCGGCGAACGGCCGCATCATCGCGGCGATGACGGTGCTCGATCAGGTGGTCGGCGTCGGGATCGCCGGGTTCCTGTTCGCCCTGGCCCCCGGGGTGCCGTTCGCGGTCGACGCCGCCACCTTCGCCTTGGCCGCCGTGCTCCTCACCACGGTGCGGCGGCCCCTGCAGGGCGTCCGTGCCGAGGCGCCGGAGCCGATGCGCACCGCCCTCGCCGGCGGGTTCCGCTTCATCGGCGGCACGCCCGTGCTCCGCGGCATGCTCGTGTCGATCCCGATCAACAACTTCGGCGGCAACGTGGCGTTCGCCATGCTCGTGCTGCTGGTCCGGGTCGAGCTCGACGCCGGCGAGGTCGAGTACTCGATCGTGTTGGCGGTCGGCGCCGTCGGCGGCGTGCTGGGCTCGCTCGCCGCCGCACCCCTGGTCGCCCGCTTCGGGCGCAGACCCGTCCTGCTGGCCACCCCGGCGAGCTTCGTCGTCGCCACCCTGACCCTGGCGGCGGCCACCCGCCCCTGGATGGTCGCCGTCGCCTTCTTCGTGTCGAGCTTCGGAGTGGTGTGCTTCAACATCCCGGGCCGGTCCCTCCGCCAGTCGATCACCCCGGACGGCGTGATCGGTCGCGTGACCTCGACGTTCCAGATGGTCGGCTACGGCGCCGGGATGGCCGGCGCGTTCTGCGGTGGCGCGATCGCCGCGGCCACCTCGGTGCGAACGGCGAACGTCGTGGCCGCCGGCGTCGTCACCGTCGCGTGGGCGATCCTCGTCCGCACCGTGCTGCGCCACCTCGACGAGCACGGCCAGGTCCGGGTCTGACGGCCCGGTCCGGGTCTGACAGCGAAGTCTGGGTCTGACAGTCAGGCCGGCAGCCCTCAGGCTGCCACGGCGCCGGCCCGGCGGAGGGCCCGCTCCAGGAGTCGGGGGTCGCCGAGACGGCGTCGGAGCTCCCGCTCCAGCCCGGCGATCGGGTGGAGGTTCTGGGGCGCCCGGGTGTCCTTGTGGGGCTCGCTGGCGTAGCGGGGCAGCATGCGCGAGATCATCTCGGCACGGGCGATGGCGTCGTCGGCGGTGCCGATGCCGGGCAGCTCCAGGCGCACGATGCCGCTGAGCGGGTGGGAGATCGGCCCGGGCAGCCGGAGGTACCAGCTCCACCGGGAGAAGCCGCCCCCGATGAGGAAGAGCGGCGACCGCTCCCCCGCCTGCAGCGTGCCCACGACGCGTTGCTGGTCGTCGCCCAGGTACTGCACGTCGTGGGTCTTGACGAAGCCGACACCGGTGGCCGCCTCCCGCCCCCGCAGCGGGCCGTCGAACACGACGACGTCGCACGCTCCGGTCGGCACCTCGAGCGCGGTCTCGACCGAGGTCATGTGGGTGTGGACCGCGAGGTAGACCTCCTGGTTGCCCTCGCCGGCGAGCTGGCGCAGTCCGTACGAGGCGTGTCGGGTGACGATCGGGCCCGCGCCGGGCGCCGCGGTGTAGAGGGCCCGCTGGACGTCGCTGACCGCCAGCCGGGCCGAGCCCGGCTCGCAGCACACGGCGCCGGCGGCGACGGTCGCACACACCCCGGGATGGGTGAGCCCGGTGGCCGGGTCGGTGATCCAGACCCGCGCGTCGATGCGCCGCACCCCGTCGACGAACCAGATCGTGTCGGGCGTCGGCATCGTCGGGTCGGGCGGGACGGGCGCCCAGTCGTCGAGGGACCGCTCGACGGTGGCGTCGACCGGTCCCGTCGACTCCTCGAGGGTGGCCTGGTCGACCGACGCCCCGTAGGCGGGATCCCACGACTCGATCGTGAACTGCATCAGGCGACCACCTTCTCGATCTTGGACCCGCCGGGTTCCTTGCGGACGACGAACCGGACGGGCATGCGCTCGGCCAGGGCCTCGATGTGGGTGACGATCCCGACGAGCCGACCGGTGGCCGACAGTTCCTCGATGGCGCCCGCCACCAGGTCGAGGGTCTCGGGGTCGAGCGTGCCGAACCCCTCGTCGAGGAACATCGACTCGAGGCGGGGGGTGTCGACGGGAGCGAGGTCGGCGATCGAGTCGGCCAGGGCCAGCGCCAGCGCGAGGGAGGCGAGGAACGTCTCGCCGCCCGACAGGGTGCGCACGTCGCGCGTCGCGTCGGCGTTGCGGTGGTCGACGATCTCGAAGGAGGTCTCGGTGGCGGCGAGCGAGAACTGGCCGTTCGACAGCTCGAACAATCGCCCTGTGGCCCGGTCGACCAGATCGGCGACCGCCTCGCTGAGCAACCAGCGCTCGAACCCGTCGGCCTTGAGGAGGTTGCCGAGCGACCGGTGGACGAGGTGGCGCTGGTGGGCCGCTTGCTGCTTGGCCTCGAGCTCGACCCGTTCGGCCAGGCGCCGCTCGGTGGTCTCGACGGCGGCGCGGGCCGCCGCCACCGCCGTCGCGACCGCGCCGCGGGCATCGTCCCGGAGCTGGTCGAGGCCGAAGCCGAGCGGACGCGCCACCTCGGCGAGCGTCGACCACCGGTCGTCCTGTCGGGCCCGCACCGCCTTGCCCTCGACGGTGAGGTCGTCGAGGGCGGTGCGCTGCTCGGTCAGCCGGTCGGCGGCCCAGGCGACGAGCGTCTCCCAGTCGGTGAGCAACGACTCGCCGTCGAGGGCGGGCGGGGCGAGGACGGCGACGGAGTCGCGGGCCTCACCGAGATGTCGCCGGGCGGCCGACTCGTCGGCGGCGACGGCGTCGCCCGCCCGGCGGGCCTCGGTCGCGGCCGCTTCGGCCGAGCGCATCGCCGCGGTCGCCGCCCTGGCGTCCTCCGCAGCTCGGCTGGCGGCGGCCAGCGCGGCCGTGACCTCGTCGACCCGGACGTCGTCGGGCAGCGCGGCCCGGAGCCTCGCCAGTTCGGCGCGCTGCTCGTCCAGCCTGGCGGCGGCGACCTCGGCGTCGCGCTCGAGCCGGGTGTGGGCGGCACGGGCGGCCTCGAGGTCGCCGGTGGCCGCTCGGGCGGCGTCGCGGGCGGCGACCAGGGTCGCGTCGGCGTCGTGGTCGGGGAGGGCGGTGACCTCCTGGTGGCAGACCGGGCAGGCCTCGCCGACGATGAGCTGGGCGGTCCACTGAGCGGCGTCGGCGTGGGCGCGGGCCCGCTCGAGGGCGGCGGC
>JBPEXC010000129.1:0-1860 GCA_052032035.1 Acidimicrobiales bacterium
CCACATGTGGCACTGGCCGCAACGAGACGCGGGCAGCAGGCTGGGGCGCCGTGACGAGGGTCAGCGGTAGGCGCCCGGGCGGGTGAACATGTCGCGGGCCCAGCGGTGGGGGGTGCCGAGCACGGCCCGCGGGTAGTCCTCGAAGAGCCAGCGGGCGAAGTTACGGCGGGTCCAGTCGGTGGCGCCGGCGATGGCGACGCTGCCGTTGGCGCCCCAGCCGGTGCCGAGCACCTTCGACAGGGCGTTGGCGAGCCCGTGGTCGCGCACCATGCCCCGGCGCAGCTCGCGTTCGTAGCGGGCGCCGGCCGCGTCGGCGTCGGCGGCCTCGAGGAGGCACTCGGCCGCCAGCCGGCCGGTCTCGATCGCCTGGCCGATGCCCTCGCCGGTCATCGGGTCGGTGGCGGCCGCGGCATCGCCGACGAACAGCACCGGACCGTGGCGCAGGGTGAGGTCGCCGAGTCGGGCCGGGATCGGCCACGCTCGATGGGGCGCCTCGGGCTCGGCATCGGGCCCGAGCACCTCGGCGATGTGGGGCCGGGCGAGGATGTCGGGCCAGAGCCGCTTCATGTCCTGGATGGCGACGCCCTGGCCCCGCTGGATGCCGAAACCCACGTTGGCCGACCCGTCGGCCAGGGGGAACGACCACACGTAGCCCGGCAGCAGATCCTTCTCGAACCAGACGAACAGCTCGCTGGCGGCGGCGGGGCTGACGTTGCGGAAGTACTGGCGGAAGGCGTGCCACTCGCCCCGGTAGTCGGGCTGGGCGAGGCCGAGGTGCTTGCGGGTGGGCGACCACATGCCGTCGGCGGCGATCATGGCGTCGGCCCGGATCTCGAGGTCGCCGGCGGTGACGCACACCGCGGCGCTGCCGTTCGCGCTGCCGTTCGTGTCAGCGGCGACCTGGACGCCGTGGAGGCTGCAGCCCTGGTGGATCTCGGCGCCGGCCTCGATGGCCAGGTCGACGAGGGCGGCGTCGAGTTCGCTGCGCCGGGTGATGGCGGCGAACTGGCCACGGCCCTCGGGCAGCGGGAACCGCACCAGCTTGGTGTTGGGGCCGGCGACGTGGACGTCGTGGACCGGCTGCCAGCTCGGCACGGTCGCCGGGTCGAGGCCGAGCTCGTCGAGGTGGCGCAGTGCGCCGGTGGTGAGGCCGTCGCCGCAGCACTTGTCGCGGGGGAAGACGGCCTTGTCGACCACGACGACGTGGCGCCCGGCCCGGGCGACCTCGATGGCGGCGGCCGCCCCCGATGGTCCGGCGCCCACGATCACGAGGTCGGCGTCGATGGTCGTGGCGGGGGAGGGCACGACCCCGAGGGTATTCGGCGCGATCGCCGACCCGTCTGGTCGCGCAGCACTGCCGGCGCCCGGGCGAGCAGCACTGCTGGTGCCCGGGCGAGCAGTGCCGTCGACCACTAGGTTCGCAGCCGTGCTCGACCACCTCGTCCTCGCCAGCCCGGACCCGCTCGCCACCCGATCGTGGCTGGCCGACGCCACCGGGGTCGAGCTCGGCGCCGGCGGGCCCCACGTGGGGCTCGGCACCACCAACTGGCTCGGCACCCTCGCCGGCGCCCCGGGCGGCGGTGCCTACCTGGAGTTGATCGGACCCGACCCCGAGCAGCCCGACCCCGAGGCGCCCCGCCCGTTCGGCATCGACGACCTCGCCGAGGCCCGGCTGGTCACCTGGTGTTCCCGGCAGCCCGACCTGGCCGCCCTGCCGGCCCGGCTCGCCGGCACCGTCGAGGTGACCGAACCGTCGCCGATGCAGCGGCAGGCGCCCGCCGGACTGCTCAGCTGGGAGCTGGCGTTCCCCGCCGACGACGAGGGCGGGGTGGTGCCGTTCTTCATCGACTGGCTCGACAG
>JBPEXC010000013.1:0-8726 GCA_052032035.1 Acidimicrobiales bacterium
GGCGGTCTTCGGCGACCAGATCGCCGACACGCTCGGCGTCGACGCCGACGGACGCGCCGACCTCGACGCGGCGATCGCCCGCCTCGGCGCTCAGCTCGGCGGCATCCCCGGCTTCTCGGGCAGTGACGTCTCAGGCAATGGCGTCTCGGGCGGTGGCGCTCCGGGCGCCGCCGGCTGAGGTTCGTTCGCGAGGAGGGCGAGGGCGACGAGCGCCATCGCCGGGGCGAGGAGGATGGCGAGGTCGATCCCGAACCCGTCGGCCACCACCCCGAGGAGAGGCGGTGCCAGGGCGATGGCGGTGCCGGCGGCGAACCCGCCGAGGGTGCTCACCTCGCTGTCGGAGATCGCCGGCGTGTAGAGGCGGAGGAACCCGAAGGGGTAGACGAGCGACAGACCGAGCCCGATGCCGGCCATCGCCGCAACCCGCGCCGGCGCCCCCGGGGCGAACCGCAGCACGAGCGCAGCGACGGCGACGCCGACGAACAACACCCGGAGCACCGCCGCATGGTCCCGACCTCGGACGACTCGGGGGCCGATGGCTCGCCCGACGAGCATCCCGACGCCGAACAGGCCGACGCCGAGGGCCCCCACGCTCGCCGAGGACCCGCCGAGCCGCTGGATGACGGTGCTGCCCCACAGCAGCGCAGTGAACTCCACCCCGATCCCGAGCACGAGTACGACCCAGCGACGGCGCACGACCGGCAACGCCGCCAGCAGGGCAAAGGGGCCGCGCTCGGCGGCCCCTTCGGTCGAGGCATCGGCGGCCCCGCCAACGTCGGGTTCCGCCACCGGGGCGGTGCGGGTGCGGGCCAGCACGGCGATCCCGGCGACGATCGCCACCGCGATCATCAACCACGGGACCCGCCAGCCGAGACCCAGACCGAGGGTGGCGGCCAGGACGAGCGGAGCCGTGACCGACCCGACGGTCGACAGCGCATTGACGAGCGTGAACGCGTCGGACCGGCGCCCCTCGTCGCGATGGCGACGAGCCACGAGCGTCGGCCCCGACAGCACGACCGCGGTGGCCCCGACGCCGACACCGACGGCGCCGGCGAGGCTCGGCTCCACGACCCGAGCCACGCACATCAGCGCAACCGCGCCGAGGATCACGACGATGCCGGCTGCGAAGAGACGTCGCTCCCCGAGCCGTCGGCGGAGCGGGCCACCGACGAGGGTGGCGGCGAGCAGCGCCCAACCGAACGCCGAGCCGTAGAACCCCGTGACCGTGGCGGTGAGGTCGAGTTCGCCGCGCAACTGATCGCTGACCGGCCCCATCGACCCGGTGACGGCGCCGAGGAGGAGGTAGGCGCCGCCGACGGTCAGGGTGGCCCGGTCGCGCAGGAACGACGGCGACGGGGCCTCGGCGGGGACGGACACGACACGAGTATCGCCCGACGTGTAGGTTCCGCCACCATGTCACGAACCGGACGATGCCTGTGCGGCACCATCACCTACGAGATCTCGGGCGACCTGTTCGCCACCGCCGTCTGCCACTGCGACCACTGCCAACGCCAGAGCGGGGGCGCCTTCTCGGTCAACCTGGTGGTCCACGAATCGCAGTTGTCGGTCGACGGGGAACTCACCGCCTACGGCGATCCGGGCGACGACCCGAGCGGCACGATCCACGTCGAACGACGCTTCTGCGGCACCTGCGGCTCGCCGATCGTGTCGGCGCTGCTCGGCACCGAGGGCATCGTGGCGGTGAAGGCCGGCACCCTCGACGATCGCGCGGAGGTGGCACCGAACCTGCAGGTGTGGTGCGAGACGTCGCAGCCCTGGGTCGACCTTCCGATCGAGGCCTCCCGCGACCGGGAGTGAACCGAGAGCGAGTGCACTATCGTGCACTCGATGGTGAATCAAAGTCCCGAGGCCGCTCGCCTCTCGGCGTCGGTGCGGCGGCTCCGCGCTGAGCGATCCTGGACGCTCGACCGGGCCGCCACCCGTCTCGGCGTGAGCCGTCGCCTCCTCACCCAGCTCGAGGCTGGGACCGCCAACCCCTCGCTCTCCACCCTGCTCAGCGTCGCCCGCGGGTTCGACGTCCATCTCAGCGAGCTCCTCGGCGACGACACCGTCCCCAGCCCGATCGAACACTCCGACGGACCGGACGACGGTCAGGTGCTGTGGTCGAGCGACGCCGGCAGCTCGGCCACCCTGTTGGCGGCGCAGGGCCCACTCGAGGTGTGGCGCTGGCGGCTGGAACCCGGGGACGACCGGGTCTCCGAGCCCCACAACCCGGGAAGCCAGGAGACCGTCCACGTGCTCACCGGCCGCCTCGCCCTCGACGTCGACGGGACGGTGACCGAGCTCGGCAAGGGGGCATCCGCGGTGTTCGCCACCGATCGCCCGCATCGCTACGCCAACCCCTTCGGCCGGACGACGACGTTCACGCTCACCGTGTTCGACCCGGCGCCCTGATGGCCGCCCTCCTCGCCCTCGCTGCGGCCGCCGTCTTCGGGGCCGCCGACTTCACGGGCGGCCGGGCCACCGATCGAGCCCCGGTGCTCACGGTGACCCTCATGTCCAACGCGATCGGGGTGGCGCTCGGCCTCGCCCTGGTGGCGATCGCCGGCGGCACGTTCGATCAACCCACCGTCGCCTGGAGCGCGGCGGGCGGCCTGTGTGGGCTGGGCGGTCTGGTGTTGCTCTATCGCGGCCTCGCCGTCGGACCGAACCGACTCGTCAGCCCGGTGAGCGCCGTGGTGGCCGCCGTGCTCCCGGTCGGGGTGGGCATCGCCTCGGGCGAGCGCCCCGGCATGCTGGCCGTGGTCGGCCTCGCCCTGGCCGCGCCGGCGATCTGGCTCGTGGCGGGCGGCGACCTCCAGCCGGCAACCACGGGAACCGCGCGCGATGCGGCGGACGACGGGAGTCCGATCGTGCTGGCGATCGGGGCCGGGTTGGGGTTCGGCCTGTTCTTCACCTGCCTGGCCCAGACGCCCGACGATGCCGGCGCCGCCCCGCTCCTGGTCGCTCGGCTCGTCTCGACCACGACCCTGGTGGCCGCCTTCGCCCTGTGGCGCCGGCGCACCAGCAATGCCGGCATCGATCGACAGGGCCTGCGACTCGCCGCGCTCGCCGGCACCCTCGACATGTCGGCCAACGGACTCTTCCTGTGGTCGACGCTCCACGGCGACCTGTCGATCGTCGGCGCCCTGGTGAGCCTGTTCCCGGTGACCACCATCCTCCTGGCGATGGTGCTCCTCGGCGAACGGATGACGAGGGCGCAGGCGCTCGGCCTGGCCCTCGCCGTCGTCACGGCCGCCCTGCTGGCCTGAGGGGCGACGCTCGGCCGGGACCGACGTCGGTCCACCGTCAACCGAGCGCGGCGCCGAGCACCTCGCCCGCCATGGCGACCATCTCGGGCTCGTGGTCGAGCATCATGTTGACGACCAGGCCGTCGAGGCCCGTCGCCATCAGTCGCTGCACCTGCTCGGTCACCTCGTCCGCGTCGCCCCAGATGAAGCGGCCGAGGGTCGCTTCCGCAGTAGCTCGATCGCCGTCGAGCATGGCGGGGTCGAGCCCCAACGCCTGCAGGCGGGGCGCCATCTTGGCGACGGCGGCGTCGTGGGTCTCGCCCAACACCAGGAAACTGAGCGGGGTGACGGTGATGTCAGCGCGGTCACGGCCCAGGTCGTCGAGGTGGCCCTGCAGCGCCTCGAACTTGCGGGGCAGGTCGGTGAAGTTGGCGGTCATGTTCAGCTCGTGGGCGTACTGGGCCGCGATGCGGAACGTCTTCTTCTCCCCCTGCCCACCGATCAGGAGCGGGATGTCCCCGTTGATCGGGGCCGGCGAGTTGAACGCATCGCTGACCGAATGGTGCGTGCCCTCGTAGGTGGTCGAGGCGTTTCGGAACATCGACTGCCCGATCTCGATCGCGTCGACGAGCTGCTCGAAGCGCTCCTTGAGGGGCGGGAACCGCACGCCGAGCGAGTGGTGCTCGAGGTCGAACCAGGCGGCGCCGATGCCGAACAGCGCCCGCCCTCCCGAGATCACGTCGAGGGTGGTGACCTCCTTGGCCAACAGTGCGGGATAGCGGTAGGTGACGCCGGTGACCAGGGTGCCGAGTCGCACCGTCGAGGTCCGGGCGGCGAGGGCGCCGAGGAGGGTGTAGGCCTCGAACATCTCCTGGTCCGGGGTGCCGAGGCCCGGGAGCTGGAAGAAGTGGTCCATCACGAAGACCGTGTCGAAGCCGGCAGCCTCGGCGGCGACGGCCTGGGCGGCGACCGTGTCGAAGAGCTGGGACGGCGGCGTGTCGGGATAGGTGAAGTTGGGGATCTGGAACCCGAGACGGGTCGTGGGGAGCGGGTTGGGCGAGAGGTTGCCGATCTGCATGATCGTGAGTGTAGATGATCGAAGGTTTCAATGATCCCGTGGGCGTAGGATTTCTCGCATGGGCTCCCTCGCTGACGACGATCCGCTCCTCGGATCGGCCGGCTATCTCCTGCTCAAGGCCGGGCACTACATCCGCGAGGAGTTCGAGGACGGGCTCACCGCCCTCGACCTGAACGCCCGCGAGATGCTCGTGCTGAGCTTCGTCGGCGCGACGGCCGGGCTGTCCCAGCAGGAGCTGAGCACCCGGCTCGGCATCGATCCGACGCTGATCGTCGGCCTGATCGACAACCTCGAGGGCCGAGGACTGATGGAACGCAACCGAGACCCGGAAGATCGGCGACGCAACGTCTTGAGCCTCACCGCCGCCGGCGAGGCGCTGCAGGCCGACGCGATGACGACGGCGCGCACGATCGAGGAGGGCTTCCTCGCGCCGCTCGACGCCGACGAACGACTCGCCCTGCGCGGACTCCTGCGGTCGATCATGGTGCCCCGCCTCGCCTGGCTCGACGACCGCGAACGGTGATCAGCACCGTCTGATGAGTACCGGGCGACCTCACTCGAAGCCGAGGCGCTCCTGTTCGGATCGGATGAAGGCGATCACGTCCTCCACCTCCTGCTCGGTCAGACCCTCGACCGGCGGCATGTCACCGAAGGGCCAGTGATGCTGCGGCGAACCCTGCGCGATGGCTCGTCGGAACGCGTCGTCGGAGTGATGGCCCGGCTCGTAGACGACCGAGAGGTGCGACGGGCCCTTGTCGGTGCCCCGGAGATCCGCGCCGTGACACGACGCGCATCGTTCGGCGTAGACCTGCGCACCGGGCGAGGACGCCGGTTCGACGGGGACCGCCGACTCGTCGTCCGAGGCACACCCGACGACCACGAGCGCCGTCGTCACCGCCACGGCCGCCGGCCGGAGAACCCGGCGCATCCACGACTCGTTCATGAAGCTGCTCCCATCAAGAGTGCGGTCGCCACGGCCACCGCTGCGAAGATCCCTGCCTCCACCGTCACCGCCAGGCGGAGCTGCCGCCGCAACTCGGGTGACGCGGGCGTTCGCTCCAGGGCGGGGAGGAGGCGACGATGATTGACCCCGCCGAGACACGCCGCCGCCACCACCAGCACCACCTTCGCGATCAACACCCGCCCCCACTCGGTGCCCCACAGCTGCGCGGGCTCCTCGAGCACGATCGCCGTGAGCGCCGCGCCGGCGACGCCGGCCGCGACCAGGGCCCAGCCGGCGATGACCGAGAAGCGCAGGGCCAGCTGGTGGGCGCGGCTCGGAGCGCCCGCTCGATGCCGCCGCCACAGGACGATCGCCATCGCGGCGACGCCGCCCGCCCACACCGCACCGGCCACCACATGGACCAGGTCGACGGCGGCGGTGACCAGACGCTGGCCCTCGACCACCGTGTGGCCGTCGAACACATGCGCGACGACCGTGGCCGCTGCGGCTGCGGACCCGAGTGGCGTCACCCGTCCGAACATCGCCAGACCGACGCCCCCGAGCAACCGCAGGCCGACCGCCACCCCGAACGACGTCGAGACGGTGTCGAGGAACGACACCGCCGACCCGAGCGCCCCCCAGTCGCCACCGGCGTCGATCACGATCTGGGTGATCAGCTCCCCCGCCGCGCCGAGCACGATCAGCGCACCGGCCCGACGCACCCAGGTGAGGACGTGGGCGACATCGGCGCGATCACCGCGAGCGACCCGGCGGGCGAAGACGAGGCCGCCGACCCCGAGGAGGGTGCCGGCGAGGGCGAGCAGCCGAGCGACGCTCGCCGCCCGTCGGGGAACCGCGCTTCCGGGGTCGTCGGCCTCGCCGAGGAACTCCTCGAGCGAGAGCGAATCCCCAGCCGGCTCGGTCGTCGCCACGGGTTCGGTCGTCGCCACGGGTTGCGTCGTCGAGCCGGGCGAATCGTCGGGCGCTGTCGTTGCGGTGGCCGTCGTTGCGGTGGTCGGCGGCGGCTCGAGGACCTCGAACCGGAAGCTGCCATCGATCGGGTGCGCGTCCGGCGCCTTGACCGACCAGCGAACCCCGACCGGGCCGACCCCGAGCGGCGGCTCGAAACGGAGGACCCAGCTGCGACCGTCGACTGCCGTCGCCTCGGCGGGACGCCGCACCTCCCCCGACGCGTCGAGCACCTCGAAGCCGGTGCCCGTCGGCTCGGCCTCACCGCTGAAGACGATCGTGACGACCTCGACCGGGCCTTGGACGACTGCGCCGTCCACAGGATCCGACGACTCGAACCCGGTGTGGGCCGACACTGCGCCGACGTCGCCGAGCAGGACGACCACGCCCACCAGCATCGCAGTGAGCCATCGACTCGTCCGCGCGCCGACCGATCCCCGGCGGCCCTGCCGGTCCAACACCGCTGACACCCGAGCAATCTACTACGCAATGTCGTAGTTCGGTCGACACCGGCAGGCGACGGCGCGGGCGGACCCACCCTGCGCGGCGTTTGAGCGCCGACGGCGGCGGGTAGCGCCGACGTGTCCGCCGACCCCAGGAGCACGCGATGCCCACCGCACCCCGACTCGAGGACGTCCTGATCGACCTCGACCAGACTCACGACGAGACGACGACCGGTGGCCCCGACGCCGACGACGAACGCCACGGTGTGCACATGAGCTACGGCCGGTTCGCCGCCATGATCGCAACATCGACGATCGTCATGCTCGGCCTCATGTTCCTCAACACCTACAGCGTCGACCACCTGCGGTGGAGCGAGACCCGCTTCTACATGGCCCTGCTGATGGGCGCCACGATGGCCGTGGTCATGCTCGGGTTCATGTTCTCGATGTATCGGAACACTCGGCTCAATCTCGCGATCTTCGCGGCCGCGGCCGCGCTCTTCGCCGGCTCGCTGTGGCTGGTCCGAAGCCAGGCCACCGTGCAGGACACCTCCTACCTGCGGGCGATGATCCCCCACCACTCGATCGCCATCATGACCAGCGAACGGTCGGGGCTCGAGGACGTTCGCGTCTGCGAACTCGCCGTCGACATCATCGAGGCCCAGCGCCGCGAGATCGACGAGATGTCGTGGCTGATCGACGACATCGAAGCCAACGGAGCCGCCACGACGCCCGCCCAGGCAGCGGCCCGGCCGGTGCCGGAGTTCGGCGGCACGGCGATCCGCTCCTGCCCGTGACCTCCCGGGGAGGACTACCCTCCCCGACGTGAACCCGTCCCTTGTCCGCAGCGCCTGATGGCACCGAGACGGGCCGGGCGACGCAACGGCGGCGAACTCGAGGCCGACGTTCTCGGCGTGCTCTGGGGATCGGCCACGGCGCTCACACCCGCCGAGGTTGCCGACACCCTCGACACCGACCTCGCCTACACCACGGTGATGACCGTGCTCACTCGGCTGTGGAAGAAGGGACTCGCGACTCGCGAGCCGGCCGGTCGTGGGTTCGCCTATCGGGCCACCCTGACCGAGA
The DNA here is from genome assembly GCA_052032035.1 of Acidimicrobiales bacterium. Lineage (GTDB taxonomy): Bacteria > Actinomycetota > Acidimicrobiia > Acidimicrobiales > SZUA-35 > JAWSVN01. The sequence goes on from JBPEXC010000013.1 coordinate 7,771, forward strand.
CCGAGTTGGCCACACGACGGCTCCACGAGACGATCGACTCGGTCGCCGACCGTCATTCGCTGCTCGCCGGCTTCGTCGGTTCCCTGTCGAAGACTGATCAGCGACGGCTCCGCTCCCTACTCGACGGGCCGAATCCCACGTCGTGATGCCATCGACGGTCCGCCCATGTTGACCGTGCTCGTCCCCCTCGTCGTCGCGGTCGTGGCCGCGCTCTGCCTCTCGGCCGTGTCGGCGAGAATGCCTGGACGCCGCGCAGCGCGGATGCTTGTGACGAACGTGGTCGCGATCGGTGTGGTCGCCTGGGCCGCTGCGTGGTCGCTGGCGATCGCCTATCTCGCCCACGCCGAGTGGGCGACCGGCGTGATCCGCTGGTGCCACATCTCGCTCGGGGCCGGCGCCCACGCCCTGGGCACGCACGCGTCGCCTCCGTCGATCCTCGGGGTGCTCGCGCTGGTCCTCGGCACCCTGATCAGTGCGCAGTTCGTCGTCGTCGGCCTTCGCTGGCAGCGGTCCAAGGGAGCGCACGGGGACGAGGTGCGAGTCGTTCAGGAGGACCGCCCGGTTGCGTTCGCCGAGCCCGGGGCCCGGGGCAGCGTCGTGGTCACCACTGGTCTGCTCGCAACGCTCCCGCCCCCCGAGCGGCGTGCCGTGCTCGCCCACGAACTGTCGCACCGGCGGAATCGTCACGACCGCTACCTCGTGATCGCTGCCGTCGCTGCCGCAATCCCAGGCCTCGGCCCGGTCGGCGGAGCGCTCCGGACCGCGCTCGAGCGATGGGCCGACGAGGATGCCGCTCGACAGGTCGGCAACCCCGAGATCGTCGCAGCGGCCATCGCCCGTCTGGCCCTCGGCCCCGGGTCCTCAGAGACGGCCCCGCTCGCCGCGACCGGAGGCGACGTGACGGCCAGGGTGGCGTCATTGCTGGGAGGTCACGCCGCGCAGCCGACCGTGACGGC
>JBPEXC010000130.1:0-3014 GCA_052032035.1 Acidimicrobiales bacterium
CACGATCGCCCAGGCCCTCGCCATCCGGGCGACGCCCCAGTCGGTGCTGAGCGGGTCACCATGAGCGAGCCGACCCCACGACCGTCGGTGCAGCCGCCGGCTCGGTGGCCCGACGACGAGCTCGCCGCCCTCGTCGCCCTCCACGCCGTCCTCGACGGCGTGAACGCCCACCAGATCGCCAACATCGCCGTCCACGGTCCACGAGCCGTGCTCGAGTCGCTGCGCGCCGGCGTGGTGCCGGCCGAAGTGACGACGCTGCGATCCGACGCCCTCGAACGATCCTGGGTCGCCGACGCTCGCGCCTGTGACCCGCCGGCCCTGCTCGAGGCCCACCGCGCCGCCGGGGTGTGGATCGCGCAACCGGCCGACGTCGACTGGCCGTTCCCCGACGACCGCGGCCCCACGCTCCTGTTCGGCACGGGTGACCGACGCCTCCTCGCCCAGGATGGATCCGACGCCCCGCGGGTCGCGATCGTCGGCACCCGACGCTGCACCGCGATCGGACGTCAGGTCGCCGTCGACCTGGGCCGCGGTCTGAGCGAGCTCGGGGTCGACGTCGTCAGCGGCCTCGCCCTCGGGATCGACGGCGCCGCCCACCGCGGCGTGCTCGACGCCTGGGCCATCGGCCCCGACGACCCCGACGGCGGTCGAGGGCTCGGCCACCCGCTCGCCGTGGTGGCGGGCGGTGTCGACGTCGTCTATCCCCGGCGCCACCGGAGCCTATTCGCCGAGGTCCGCGAGCGGGGGCTCATCGTCTCGGAAGCCGCCCTCGGCGTCGGGGTGGAACCATGGCGGTTCCTGGCCCGCAACCGACTGATCGCGGCGATGGCCGACCTGGTGGTCGTCGTCGAGAGCCATGCGAAGGGCGGCGCCCTCAACACCTCGACCGTGGCCGCCGAGATCGGCGTCACGGTCGGCGCGGTGCCCGGCTCGGTCCTCAGCCCCGCCGCCGAGGGGACCAACCATCTGCTCGACGAGGGGGCGGCGATGATCCGCGGCCTCGACGACGTCGTGCGCCTCCTCGACCTCGAGGCGCCCAGCCGCAGCGACACCGGCCGCGCCGGCACGCTCGGGCGCAGCGACTGGAGCCCGCTCGAACGACGGGTCGTCACCGAGGTGCGAGCCGGCACCGATCGGCTCGAACGGCTCGCGGGCGCCGTCGGCGAGCCCCTCCCGGCCGTGTTGGCTGCGGTCACCCGACTCGAACTGGCCGGCGACGTGCGCACCGAGGGCCAGCGCGTCGTGCCGGGCACCTCGCCGGGGCGACGAGGCCGATGACGGCCCGACGACGGCGATCGGGGCAACGGTCGGCGCAGCCGAGGGGATGCGCCGACCGCACGGAAGGCGCCGCTACGGTTACTCCCCGTGACGACGGCCGACGTGAAGACCCGCTACCTGATGGCGCTCGGGTTCACGCCGGCCGACTTCGATGGGCCCGCTGCCACGGGTTCCTCACGTTCTGCGGAATTTTCTTCCGCAAGTTCTCACGTTCAGTGGCTGAGTTCCGACGGAGAGTGGGTACGAACCACCCATGGGTCGCCCGTGGGGGGTTCGGAACCCTCACAATCTGGCGGACCTCACTCCTTGGCGGGAACAGTGGCAGAAATCGAGAACGAGTCCCAGCTCGACGCGGTCTGGGCTCGGTACAAAACCGACCCCCAGCAGGACGATCGAGACCAACTGATCGTCTACTACGCACCGCTGGTGAAGTACGTGGCGAGCCGGATCGCGGCCGGCCTGCCACAGAACGTCGACCAGGCCGACCTGGTGAGCTACGGCATGTTCGGGCTGATCGATGCGATCACCAAGTTCGACCCGGGTCGTGGCTTCAAGTTCGAGACCTACGCCATCAGCCGCATCAAGGGGGCCGTGCTCGACGAGCTGCGGTCGATCGACTGGGTGCCCCGCTCGGTGCGAGCGAAGGCGAAGTCGGTCGAACGAGCGATGTCGAAGCTCGAGTCGGAGCTGCACCGTGCGCCCACCGACGAGGAGATCGCCGAGGAGCTCGAGCTGTCGATGGACCAGCTCAACGGGATCTACAACCAGATCAGCTCGCTCGGTCTCGTCGCCCTCGACGAGATGCTGAGCTTCAACGGCGGCGACAACCTCACCCTCGGCGACACCCTTGCCGACCGCAGCACCGAGGGTCCGGGCGGCGCCTACGAGCGGGTCGAGATGCGGCAGATGTTGGCCGAGGCCATCAACAAGATGTCCGAGCGCTCCAAGATCGTGTTGACGCTCTACTACTACGAGAACCTCACGCTGGCCGAGATCGGCAACGTGCTGGGCGTCACCGAGAGCCGGGTGTGTCAGATCCACACCAAGGCCGTGCTCCAGCTCCGCTCCCGCCTGTCGGCCCAAGAGCGCGAAGCGGTCTAGGCAAGCACCGAGCGCGCAGCGGTCTGGTCAAGCACCGAGCGCGAAGCGGTCTCGGCAAGCACCGAGCGCGAAGCGGTCTCGGCAAGCACCGCCTCGCCGTCGCGCTGGCCGCGATGGCGCTGGTCGTCGTCGGCGCAGCCCCGCTCGATGCGGCCACGATCCGCTGGATCCCTCCGGTCGACGCCCCGGTCGTCGACGGCTTCCGACCGCCGGCCGAACGCTGGGGAGCGGGGAATCGCGGGCTCGAATACGGCCTGGTCGACGAGGTCGACGTGGTGGCGGTCGACGCCGGCACCGTGCGCTTCGCCGGCCCGGTCGCCGGACGGCTCTTCGTCACGATCGACCACGGTGACGGCCTCTGGTCGACGGCGGCCTACGTCTCGTCGATCTCGGTTGTCCGCGGGCAGCGCGTCGCTGCGGGGCAGGTGATCGCCCGGGCGGGCCCTGGCTTCCACCTCACCGCCCGCCTCGACGGGGTCTACGTCGACCCGACCCACTTCTTCGAGGGTGTCGACGTCGTGGTCCGCCTGGTCGAGGGGCCGCCCCTGCCCGCCCGCTGGCAGTGACTCGCTGCCCGCCCGCTGGCAGTGACTCGCTGCCCGCCCGCTGGCAGTGACTCGCTGCCGGTCCGGCGA
>JBPEXC010000131.1:0-3497 GCA_052032035.1 Acidimicrobiales bacterium
TCCGTCGTCGAGCTTCGGCAGGTCGTCTGCGTGGAGGCGTTGGCCGCCGAAGCCGGGTTGCGGGTTTCGATAGACGACGTCACCCAGGACCGGGTCCGAACCGATCACCTCCTCGACCACCTCGACGAGGCGGGCCGCCGTCACCGCGTCGGCGACCTCGGGCAATCGGTCGGCTGCCTCGGCCAGTCGGCGGGTGCCGGAGGCCGGCTTGTCACCGACGCGCAGGTCGGTACCGAGGTCGGCGAGCCTCGCCTCGCACGCCGCCGTCAATGACCGCACCGTCGCCGAGTCGAGGAGTTCGGGGACGGCGACCCAGCCGCGCACATGGTCGAAGGTGCCGCTCACGACGCCGAGTGTGGTGCGGGACCGGGGGCGGGTCCACCGAGTAACGTGCAGACATGACGGAGCGCCACGCCGAGGTCATCGCCTTCCCGGTCCGGTCGGACTCACCGCCGATCAGCGACGGAACCACCGCCGACGGAACCACCGAGCAGCTCGACCTGCGCGAGGCGATCGGCGAGGTCGTGCGCGAGGAGCGTCACGAGCAGGAACGCACACTCGCCGATGTGGCGGACGAGGCCGGCGTGTCGTTGCCCTACCTGTCGGAGATCGAGCGGGGCCGCAAGGACGCGTCGGCCGAGGTGCTCACCTCGATCAGCCGAGCCCTCGGCCTCGAGGTGCCCGACCTGCTCGAGCGCACCGCCGACCGCCTCCGAGGCACCGCCACCTGCCGCGCCGGTGGTGGGACCGTCCTCTCCCTGGCCGCCTGACAGCGAGAAGATCCTGCCAACGAACCGCTCCCGGCAGTTCATTGACAACAACAAACCGCATACGGGCAGAACCCGCCACCAAACCAACGCGGGCGGGACACTGTCACCAAAGAACCGCGCCACCGAGGGCAAGCGCGAGCGCTCAGTCGGCCAGCCCTCAGTCGGCGAGCAGGGACTTCGCGATGGCGCGGGTCTGGATCTCGTCGGTGCCGGCGTAGATCTGGAGGACCTTGGCGTCGCGGGCGAGCTGCTCGACGTGGTACTCGGCCATGTAGCCGTTGCCGCCGTGGAGCTGCACGGCCTCGAGGGCGCAGTCGGTGGCGGCCTGGGCCGAGTAGAGCTTCATGGCCGAGGCCTCGGCGAACGTCATCGTCTGGCCCGCGTTCGACATCTCGATCGTGCGCCACACCAGGTTCTGGATGTTCATCCGGGCCACCTCCATCTTCGCCAGCTTCTGCTGGATCAGCTGGAAGTCGCCGATCGGCTTGCCGAACTGCACCCGCTCCTTGGCATAGGCGACCGACACCTCGAGGCACTGCTCGATGATGCCCAGTGCCATCGCCGCCACACCGGCCCGTTCCTGCTGGAACGTGGCCTTCGCACCCGAGCGACTCCCACCCGACTTCGGGTCCTCGTCCTCACCGATGAGCCGGTCCTTGCCGACGCGCACGTCGTCGAGGAACAGCTCGCCGGTGGGCGAGGAGTGCATGCCCATCTTGCGGAGCGGCTTGGTCTGGGTGAGACCGGGGGTGCCCGCGTCGAGCACGAAGCTCAGGATCTTGCGCTCGCGGGGGTCGTTGCCCTCGTCGAGCTTGCAGATGTAGACGATCGTGTCGGCGTAGGGCCCGTTGGTGATGAAGGTCTTCGAGCCGTTGAGGACGTACTCGTCGCCGTCGCGCTTGGCGGTGGCCAGCATCGAGCCGAAGGCGTCGGAGCCGGAGTTGGGTTCGGTGATGGCCCAGGCGCCGATCGTGCGGAGGGTGAGCAGGTCGGGCACCCAGCGCTCGCGCTGTGCGATCGTGCCCTTGCCGTTGATCGCCGACGCGGTGAGGCCGGACGACACGCCGAGGGCGGTGACCAGGCCCGGGCACTGGCGGCACAGCTCGATCGTGGGGATCAGCGAGAAGCCGGCGTCGCCGCCGGTGTGACGACTCGGACGGTCGCCCGGATCGGCCTCGCCGGCGGCGACGGCCTTGTCGAACTCGATGCGCTTGCGGAACGAGGCCTCGGCCTGGTCACCGATCCCGAACGTGGCGTACATCTTGCGCAGCACGTCGTAGGGCGGGGTGTCGCCGTGCTCGAGTTCCTCGCGGATCGGCACGATCTCCTTGGCGATGAACTCCTTCATCGCGGTGCGGATCATCTGGTGTTCTTCGGACCACTCGAACATGGCGCCCGAGGGTAGGACCCGGGCCGATCCCGGAGAAATCGACCGGGTCGAGGGATCAGCCAAGCCTCGGCCGAGCTTCAGCCGGCGTCGGTGAGCACCTCGTCGGCCACGCCGTAGTCGACGGCTGCCGCAGCGCCGAGGACGAGGGCCCGGTCGGTGTCGGCCCGGATCTCGGACACCGTCCGACCGGTGTGCTGCGCCAGCACCGTCTCGGTCTCGGCCCGGACCCGGGCCAGCTCGGCCGCCTCGAGGGCCAGGTCGCTGATCGACCCGCGGCTCACCTCGGCGTGGGGCTGGTGCAGCAGCACCCGCGAGTGGGCCAACACCGTGCGCTTGCCGGGCGCCCCGGCCGCCAGCAGCATCGCGGCGGTCGAGGCTGCCTGTCCGACGCAGACGGTGGCGACGTCGGGAGCGACGAGCTGCATCGTGTCGTAGATGGCGAGGGTGGCGCTGAACGACCCGCCCGGCGAGTTGAGGTAGAGGCGGATGTCGGCCGAGTCGTCGGCGGCGGCGAGGTGGAGGAGCTGGGCGACGACGACGTTGGCCACCCCGTCGTCGATCGGGGTGCCACAGAACACGATCCGCTCCGACAGCAGGCGGCTGAACACGTCGGCGACGCGGTCGCCCCGGGGCGACGACTCGACGACGTTGGGGACGAGGTAGGAGCTCATGCTGCACCCCCGACGAGGCTGGCGTTGAGGCCGATGCGTCGCATCGCCACCGCCGGGCGGACGTCGTCGAGGGAGTCGACGATCCGGTCGACGAAGCCGTAGTCCCGGGCCTGGGCGGCGTCGAACCAGCGGTCCCGACCGACGTCGCGCTCGATCTCGTCGAGGGGGCGGCCGGTGTGCTCCGAGATGATCCGCCGGAGCCGGTCGAGGGTGGCCATCAGGTTGGCCGCCTGGATCTCGACGTCGGCGGCGGCACCGCCGAGGCCGGCCGAGCCCTCGTGCATCACCACCTGGGCGTTGGGGAGGGCGAAGCGTTTGCCGGGGGCGCCGGCGCACAACAGCACCTGCCCCATCGAGGCAGCGAATCCGACGGCGACCGTGGCGACGTCGTTGGGCACGAGCTGCATGGTGTCGTAGACGGCGAGCCCGGCGAGCACGGAGCCGCCGGGCGAGTTGATCGCGAGGGTGATGTCGCTGCGGGGGTCGTCGGCCGACAGCAACAGGAGCTGCCCGACGACCCGGTTGGCGCTCTCGTCGGTCACCTCCTCGCCGAGGAGGACGATCCGATGGTCGAGGAGCCGGTCGGTGATCGTGGGTGTCATGTCCGCAGTGTCGCCCCGACGCGCACCCGGCGAACGGCGTTCTGCCGAAGGCAGAACCGGCACC
>JBPEXC010000132.1:0-1754 GCA_052032035.1 Acidimicrobiales bacterium
CTTCCCCACCGACGAAGGCGCCCCGGAGGTCGTAGCCGGCCGGTTCGCCGGCGAGGTCACCGAGGCGGGCCTCGGTGCCGTCGGGCAGCACGACGTCGATCGCGACGACGTGGGCGTTGGTGACCCCCTCCGACAGACAGTGGGGGCCGCCCGAGTTGTTGGCCACGTTGCCGCCGATCGTGCACACCTGCTGGGACGAGGGATCCGGCGCGAAGTGGTAGCCGAGCGGCGCGAGGTGACGCGACAGGTCGAGGTTGACCACGCCCGGTTCCACCCAGGCCACCTCGTTGTCGAGATCGACCTCGAGGATCCGGTGCATCTTGGCCAGGGCCACGACGACGGGGGCCCCGAGCGGGATCGCCCCGCCGGCGAGGCCCGTGCCGGCCCCGCGGGGAACGACGGCTCGGCCGTGGTCGTTGGCGATCTTCACGATCGCAGCGACCTCGTCGGCCGAGGTCGGGAAGCACACCGGCCCGGCTGCGCCGCCATCGAACACCGACGCATCGTGGGCCATCAGCGCCCGCTCCGCCCCGTCGGTCCGCACCCGGTCCGCCGACAGCGCGGCGCGGAGCTCCGCTACCAAGGGATCGATCGGTTCGGTCGGCCTTCTGCGCAGGAGTCGGTCGAGGGGTCCGGCGGTCACCGCTCCACTGTGGCCGATTCGACCGCGTGCTGCACCTGCGCGAGGTAGGGGGCGGTGGTGCGGAACGACGCGACCGGGTTGCCGTCCTCGTCGACGCCCCACTCGAGGGTGACAGGCACCCGGTCGCGCTGGAGGCTCGCAAGCACCGCCTCGGCGGTCGCTCGATCGAGCCCGCCGACTCCGCAGCCGCTCGGCAACCGCCGCCAGGCAACCTCGTCGGCGACCCGGGCCCCGATCCAACCGCTCAGCGTCGTCGGCAACGCGAGCCACCACGGGGCCCCTACGACTCGCCACACGATCGCGGCGATCGCGAGACCGCCACCAGCGATGGCAGCCCAACCGGGCGCCTCGAGATCCGCAGTCTTGAAACCCCCGCTGAAGCGGCGGTGTCGCCAGTCTGGGCGGCCCTCGTAGGCAAACCAGCCAGCGTTGCTGCCCCGTCGAGTCGTCATCGACTCAGTTTGGCGCAGCGGCGGCGGCCCGCCCACGGGTTTCGCCGACGCCGAAGGCGATGATGACGACGCCGAGCCCGGCGACGGCGGCGAGGGCGAGCGACGACGCCCCGAGGCCGGCGACGTCGGCCAACGACCCGACGATGATCGGGCCGACGATCTTGCCGACGTCGCGGATCGCTCCCATCGAGGCGAGGAACCGGGCCGGTGACGCCACCGGCGCGAGGTCGCTCGACAGGGTCAGCATCGTGCCGGACCCGAGCCCGTTGCCGACGCCCATCACGACCGCCGCCACCGCCACACCGGTCGGGCCGTCGGCTCGTGACAACACGAGGAGGCCGACGCCGAGCAGGGTGAACGACGGCACGATGGCGAACAGCCGCCCGAAGCGGTCCATCAACACCCCCGACACGGGGAACAACACCAGGTCGGCGAAGCTGCCGACGGCGACCAGCACCCCGACCTCGCCGGCGTCGAGGCCGAACGCAGCGCCGATCAACGGCAGCACGACGAAGCGACCCTGGCGAGCCAGCATCACACAGAGCTGTCCGGCGCCGGCCACCGCCAGGGCGCCACGATGCCCCCGCAGCGACCCGGCCGCGGCGGCCGCTTCGATGGTCTCGGCGTTGGATCGCACCTCACCGGCGACCGGTCGCCAC
>JBPEXC010000133.1:0-5646 GCA_052032035.1 Acidimicrobiales bacterium
GTCGCGAGCACCCTCGCCGACCGGCTGCGCCGCGTCACGTCGCCCACCCGGTCCACCGCCACGGAACGAAGCCTATGCGCCTGGCTCCGGACGCTCGCGGAGCGTCGACGAGCCCGGCTCATCCGGCGCCGTTGGCGACGGCGCGGCGGATCCGCTTGGCCGACACCTTCGATCCGGCACCGACCGTCGGGGCCAGCTGAGCGGTTCGGAAGTCCTCGATCATCCAGCGGACGACCTCCCCGTCGTCGGCGTCGAGGCGCCCGAGCAGCGGTGCCACCTCGGCCTCCAGCGCCGCCACCGGGGCCAGCCGTTCGGCGTCGCGTCCGGGGTCGACGTCGAGGCCGTCGAGCCGCACTCGGAGGCCTCGGAGATGCCGCGCGAGGTCGGGCAGGCGATCCCAGCCGACCCGAGCGAGCACGCCGGGGGTGGCGAGGCGGGCCAGGTGGCGGCCGGCGTCGGCGCGAGCCGCGAGGTGACGGTCGTCGTCGAGGTGCCGGAGCACGGCGGCGAGGTCGTCGACCAGCCCGTCGAGGAGGCCGGCGACCTCGGACAGGAGGGCGCCGGCGTCGTCACGAGCCCCTGTCGCCAACGCCTCGAAGGCAGCGGCTCGCCGCGGCGGCCCGCCGGCGCGAGCGACCAGCTCGTCGACGACCACCTCGATCGCGTCGCGGTACCACTCGGCCTTGGTCTGCACCGGCGCAGCGGCCAACTGCAGCTTGGTCGCCTGCGACAGGTGGCGGTCGAGGGTCCGGGCCGGTTGTCGCAGGCGGGAGCGGACCAAGCGGGCCACGCCGCGCCAGTGGGCCTCGGCCGCCTCGTCGGCGTCGGCGAGCACGCGCAGGTCGACGGCGCTCTCGCCGTCGCCCGGGACCAACGCCGGGAAGCCGACGAGGCCGATGCGTTCGACCCGTTCGGGCAGGTCGCCGGTGCCGAAGGCGTCGGCCGGCCAGTCGAGCAGTCCGTCCGCCTCCTCGGGAGCGAAGGCGCCCCGCAGCGACGCCGCGACCTCCGGTTCGAGCCGTCGCCGCAACCGTTCGAGGTCGGGGCCGGCGGCGAGGGTCGCCCCCGTGCCGTCGACCACCCGGAAGACGGGCCGCAGGTGGGTCGGGAGCCGACCGATGTCGAAGCTCTCGGCGCCGACGGTCAGCCCGTGACGGCGGCGGACGACGTCGGCGACGGCGTCGACGAGTGACGGGGCGTCCGGCCGGTCGGCGGTGCCCGCGGCGTCGAGCTCGGCAACGATCGCGTTGGCCGTCTCGGGCAGCGGCACCATCGGCCGTCGCACGCTCTTGGGGAGCGAGCGCAGCAGCTCGGTGACGAGTTCCGCTCGCAGCCCGGGGACGAGCCACGTGAACCGGCGGCCGTCGAGGATCCCCAGATCGAGGAGGGGCACGGTCACCAGAATTCCGTCGAGCGGGCTCGACGGGTCGAAGGTGTAGTCGAGGGGATAGCCCTCGGGCTCCCATGCGCTCGGGAAGTCGCCCGCGTCGACGGCACGAGCGTCGACCAGGTCGTCGGCTCGCAGCGCGAGCGCGTCGGCGTCGTCCGCCTGCTTCCACCACTTGTTGAAGTGGCCGACCGAGGTGACGTTGGGTCCGAGACGATCGTCGTAGAAGGCCCGCAGTCGCTCCTGCAGGGCCTCGTGGTCGACGCTGCGTCGCCGGGTCAGGTCGTCGACGACCCCGTCACGCACGGCGTGGTTGGCGACGAGGAAGGGGCGTTCGGCGAACTCGTGGCCGTCGGGCCACTCGGGCTCGACGAGTCCGTGGTGGATGAACAGGTCGCGAGCCATCGCCGGGTCGACCCGCGACAGGTTGATCGTGCGACCGGCGACGACCGGGAGGCCCCACAGCTTCACCCGTTCGGTCACCACGGCGGTGCCGCGCTCGGGCGCCCAGCGGGGCGACTCGTAGCTGCGCACCACGAGGTGGTCGGCGGCGTCCTCGACCCAGGCCGGATCGATGGCGGCGGCCGTGCGGCCCCAGAGGCGGTTGGTCTCGACCAGCTCGGCCACCATCACCCACGGGGCGCCACCCCGACCGAGGGCGGTGCCGGGCGCGAGGGCGAACTGCGTGGCCCGGGCGCCGGTGAACTCCGGCCGAGGCGGCGGCCCGTTGCGCCGGCGACCGCCCTGGGCCTTGGCGTTGCGGCTCCGCTTGTCGTCGTCGGCCCGCCGGCCGATCTGGGACAGCAGCCCGACGAGGAGGGCACGGTGGACGTCGTCCGGGTGGGACGATCCGACCTGGCCGCGACCGACGGGGATGCCGAGGTCCTTCACGACCCGGCGGAGCTGACGTTCGAGGTCCATCCACTCCCGAAGTCGCTGGTGGTGGAGGAACTCGGCGCGGCAGCGTCGCCGGAAGGCGTTGCCGGACAGCTCGCGCTGGAGGCCCCGCACGTGGTTCCACAGGTCGAGCCAGGCCAGGAAGTCGGACCCCGACTCGGTGAACCGCCGATGAGCCTCGTTGGCCTGCTCCCGAGCGTCGTCGGGGCGTTCGCGTGGGTCCTGGATCGACAGGGCGGCGGCGATCACGAGGACGTCGTGCACACAGTCGCGCTCGTCGGCCTCGAGCACCATCGCTCCGAGGCGCGGGTCGAGCGGGATGCGGGCCAGCCGCCGCCCGAGCGGGGTGAGCCAGCGGCGGGTGCCCTCCTCGTCGGGGTCGACGGCGTCGAGCTCCTCGAGGACGGCGATGCCGTCGCGGATCGAGCGGCGGTCCGGGGGTTCGACGAACGGGAAGGCCTCGATGTCGCCGAGACCGATCGCCGCCATCTGCAGGATCACCGACGCCAGGTTGGTCCGGAGGATCTCGGGCTCGGTGAACTCGGGGCGGGCGTCGTAGTCGTGCTCGGCGTAGAGGCGAATGCACACGCCGGGGCCGAGGCGGCCACAACGGCCGGCGCGCTGATCGGCCGACGCCTGGGAGATCGGCTCGATCGGGAGCCGCTGCACCTTGGAGCGGACCGAGTAGCGGGAGATGCGGGCGAGACCGGTGTCGATCACCGAGCGGATCCCGGGAACGGTCAGCGACGTCTCGGCGACGTTGGTGGAGATCACCACGCGCCGCTTCGAGTGGCGAGCGAACACCCGGTGCTGCTCGGCCGCCGACAGCCGGGCGAACAGGGGGAGCGTCTCGAGCCCGGCGAACCCGAGATCCTCGACCGCAGCCTGGGCGTCGCGGATCTCGCGCTCGCCGGAGCAGAAGACCAGGATGTCGCCGTCGGTCTCGAACCACAGCTCGCGCACGGCGGCGGCGATCGCGTCGGGCTGGTCGAGCGGGCCGTCGTCGTCCGCCGGGAGCGGGGTCTCGGGATCGGCGGGGTCGCGGTAGCGCACCTCGACCGGGTAGGTGCGGCCGGTCACCTCGACGATCGGGGCCCCACCGAAGTGCTCGCTGAAGCGCTGGGTGTCGATTGTCGCCGAGGTGACGATCACCTTCAGGTCGGGGCGGCGGGGGAGGAGCTGGGCGAGGTAGCCGAGCAGGAAGTCGATGTTGAGGCTGCGTTCGTGGGCCTCGTCGATGATGAGGGTGTCGTAGCGCCTCAGGTCGCGGTCCCGCTGGATCTCGGCCAGGAGGATGCCGTCGGTCATCAGCTTCACGGCGGTGTCGGCCGAGACCTTGTCGGTGAAGCGCACCGCGTAGCCGACCCGGCCACCCACCTCGTCGTCGAGCTCGTCGGCCACCCGTTCGGCGATCGAGCGGGCGGCGAGCCGGCGCGGCTGGGTGTGGCCGATCCAGCCGTCGCGTCCTCGGCCGAGCTCGAGGCAGAGCTTGGGCAGCTGGGTGCTCTTGCCCGAGCCGGTCTCGCCCGCGACGATCACGACCTGGTGGTCGCGGATCACCTCGAGCAGCTCCTCGCGCCGTTGGGAGACCGGGAGTTCGGGCGGATAGCGGATCGGACGGTTGGTCACGCCGCGCTCAGTGCGGCGACGAGGGTGGCCACCGCGTCGGCCAGTCGTTCGGTGGCGAGGGCCAGGTTGCGTCGGAACTGCTCGGCGGTGGCCTCGGGGTGGTCGACGAGGTCGGTGATCGCCTTGACCGCGAGGAAGTCGACCCCGAGGTGCTCGCACACCCAGGCCACTGCGGCGGCCTCCATGTCCTTGGCGTCGGCACCGAAGCGATCCATCGTCGCCATGTCGATCGGGGGAGCATCGAGGGAGTTGCCCGTCGTCATCCGGCCTGGTTTGGCGCCCATCGCCGCCAGGAGATCGTCGACACCGCCGCCGAGGTCGGCCACCGGATAGGCGCCCTCGCCGTAGGCATCCCACACCGGGATGTCGATCCGGCGGTCGTGGTAGCGGACCGGCTCGGTCGACACGAAGACGTCGCCGATCGCGCCGCCCCGGCCCTCGAAGCCACCCGCGGTGCCGGCGGAGATCACCAGGTCCGGGCGGTGGGCCTCGACTGCGGTGAAGGTGGTGACGACGGCTGGTTGACTGGCGATGGCGTCGATCTCGAAGCGGGCGTCGACACCGTTGGTGGCCACGGCGAGCGCTCCGTCGGCCACCATCGTCGACGGGAACGCCGGATGCAGACCAACGGGCTCTGCGCCCAGTCCGAGCGCGGCCCGGATCGGCTGGGCCTCGGCCTCCATGGCCACCACGAGCAGGATCCGCTTCGGCCGCGGCATCGCAGTCATCCAGGCAGTATCGCAGCCCGGTGCCGGATCACACTGCCCTGGAGCACACCGCCCCTGAAGCACACTGCCCTCGACCGCACTGCCCCGAACCGCACAACCCTCGAACCACTCAGTCGAGGCGGAGCAGGACGGCGTCGAGGTAGGCGCCGTGCTCGAAACCGACCGGGTGGTCGACGGCGTGGGCCGAACGATGCTCGATGCGGCCCCGACGGTCGGCCTCGGCGACGCCCGACGCGACGACGGCCTCGAGCTCGTCGCCGGTGATGCGCGACGAGCACGACGCCTGCAGCAGGAGGCCGCCGGGTTCCACCAGCTCGGCCCCCAGGGTGGCGAGGCGGCCGTAGGCGCGAAGGGCGCGTTCGCGATCGGCGGCCTTCGACGCGAACGACGGCGGGTCGACGATCACGAGGCCGAAACGGCGGCCATCGGCGACCAGGCGCGCCATCACCTCGAACGCGTCGCCGTCGATCGTGGTGAGCGGGACATCGAGGTCGTTGCGGTCGAGATGTCGGCCGACGGCCTCGAGGGCCGGACGGCTGAGGTCGACCGCCGTGAGCGAGCGGGCCCCGCCGGCCGCGGCGTGGACGCTGAACCCTCCGGTGCAGCTGAAGACGTCGAGCACGCTACGCCCCTGCGCCAACGTTCGCACCAGCGCACGGTTGTCGCGTTGATCGAGGAAGTGGCCGGTCTTCTGGCCGTGGCGGACATCCGCGGTGAACGTGAGACCGTTCTCGGCGAAGGCGACGGGCCCGTCCGGCACCGAGCCGCGCTCCACGAACGGCTCGAGGCCGACGACCCGGGAGCTGCGCACGACCACCCCGTCGGTGCCCAGGTCCCGCTCGGCGAGGGCGGCCGTCACGAGGTCGATCATCGCCCCGAGGTGGGGCGACCATGCCGCGGTGTCGAGCCGCACGACCAGGACGGTGTCGTAACGATCGACCACGAATCCCGGGAGCTCGTCGTTCTCCCCGTGGATCACCCGCCAGCCGGTGGTGGCGCCCTCCG
>JBPEXC010000134.1:0-16689 GCA_052032035.1 Acidimicrobiales bacterium
CAGCCCGATCGTCGCCGACGCCCTGCGCCTGTCGGCCCTGACCTCGGCCGCGGCGGCGGCCCTGTCGACCGTGCTCGGGGTGCTGCTCGCCTGGATCCTGGCCCGCTCCGCCCTGCCGGGACGCAGCGTCCTGCGCGCGATCGTGACCCTCCCGATGGTGCTGCCGCCCGTCGTCGGCGGCGCCGCCCTGCTCTTCGCCCTCGGGCGACGCGGCCTGGTCGGCGGCCCGATCGAGGAGGCGACCGGCTTCCTCCTGCCCTTCTCGGTGTGGGGGGTGATCGTGGCCAACACGTTCGTGGCGATGCCCTTCCTCGTCGTCAGCGTCGAGAGCGCGCTGGAGTCGATGGACCGAGGGCCGGAGGACGCGGCGGCGACCCTGGGAGCCGACCCCCTGACCGTCTTCCGGCGCGTGACGCTGCCCCAGCTCGCGCCCGCCCTCCGAGCCGGTGTACTCCTCGCATGGGCGCGCGCCCTCGGCGAGTTCGGGGCCACGGTCACCTTCGCCGGCAACCTGCAGGGCCGCACCCAGACCCTGCCCCTCGCGGTCTTCGTCGCCCTCGAGTCCGACCGCGACACCGCCGTCGCGATCAGCCTGGTCCTGGTGGCGATCTCGCTCGTCGTGCTCGTCAGCACCCGCGAACGGTGGTGGCGCCGATGACGGGGGCGCTCGAAGCCCGGATCGTCGTGCGCCACGGCGACGGGTTCGACCTCGACCTCGGCCTCGAGCTGCGGCCCGGCCAGACAACCGCGCTGCTGGGACCCAACGGCGCCGGCAAGTCGACCACGGTTCGAGCGATCGCCGGCCTGCGAGCCCTCGACGACGGCCGGCTCCGGCTCGGCGACCGCGTGCTGGACGACCCGGGTGCCGGCGTGTTCGTCCCCGCACACGAACGCCGGATCGGGGTGGTCTTCCAGCAACCCCAGCTCTTCGCCCATCTCGACGTGCTCGACAACGTGGCGTTCGGGCCGGCCAGCACCGGCGCAGGACGCCGTCGGGGCCGCGCCGCCGCGGCCACCTGGATCGACCGGTTCGACCTGGCCGACCTCGCCGACCGGCGGCCCGGCGCGCTGTCGGGCGGCCAGGCCCAGCAGGTGGCATTGGCCCGGACCCTCGCCGCCGAGCCCGACGCCGTGCTCCTCGACGAGCCGCTCGCCGCCCTCGACGTGGCCACCAAGGCCCGTTTTCGTCGCCTCCTCACCATCCATCTGGCCACCGTCAGCGGGCCGAGGTTGCTGATCACCCACGATCCGACCGATGCCTTCCTGCTCGCCGATCACCTCGTGGTCATCGAGGACGGTCGGGTGCGCCAGCACGGCACCCCCGAGCAGATCCGGACTCATCCGGCGACGCCGTACGTGGCGGCGCTGGCCGGCACCAACCTGGTCGCCGGCGACCTCGCCGCGGGAATCCTCCGGGTCGACCCCGACGCCGAGTCCGCCCACCCCGGCCGCTTCGAACTCCAGACCACCGAGCGGGCCGGCGCCGGCCGGGTGGTCGCCACGATCGCCCCCAACGCCGTCGCCCTCCACCCGGACGCTCCCCAGGGCAGCCCCCGAAACGCCTGGTCGACGACGGTGGCCGCCGTCGAGGTCCTGGGCGACGTCGTGCGGGTGACCCTCGGCGCGCCCCTGCCACTCAGCGTCGATGTGACGCTGGCGGCCAGCGAGAGTCTCGGTCTCGCCCCCGGTCGTCCGATCTGGGCGTCGGTGAAGGCGACCGAGATCGGCGTCACCCCGGCCTGACCGGCCGTGCGCCTCGCTAGGTTCTCCTCGTGACCGGCGCCGGCGAACCAGGGGACCAGCTGCGCCTGCCGACGGCCGGCGCCCACGGCGGCGACGCGCCCGCCGTCGCTCGCGCCCTCGGTATCCCCCTCGACCAGGTCGTCGACCTGTCCCAGACCCTCAACCCGGTCGCCGCCGATCCGGCCCCGATCGTCGCCCGCCACCTCGACGAGCTCGGCCGCTACCCCGACCCGCGAGCGGCGACCGCCGCGCTCGCCGAGGCCCTGGGGGTCGATGTCGAGCGGGTCGCCCTCACCAATGGGGGTAGCGAGGCGATCCGGATCGTCGGGGCCGAACTCGGCGGTCGGCCGCTCGCCGAACCCGAGTTCGCCCTGCACCCCCGCGACGACGACGGACCGCTCTGGCGCAGCGACCCCCACAATCCCACCGGCATCCTCTGGAGCGACGCCGGTCTGCCGGCCGGGCCTCGGCCTGACGTGTGGGACGAGGCGTTCCACGCCCTGGCCACCGGGCGGTGGACCGCTGGTCGCGACGGGGTGACCGTGGGCAGCCTGACGAAGACGTTCGCCTGTCCGGGCCTCCGCCTCGGGTACGTGATCGCGGACGACGTCGACCGGTTCACCCGACACCAGGCCCACTGGTCGGTGTCCAGCGTCGCCCTGGCCGCGCTGCCCGACCTCCTCGCCACCGCCGAGCTCGAGCGATGGCGCGACGAGATCGCCGATCGACGCCGAGCCCTGCTCGACCGACTCGCCGTCGCCGGCCTGACCGCCACCGACACCGACGCCCCGTGGGTGCTCGTCGAGCATTCGGGGCTCCGTGGCCAGCTCGCCCCTCATGGTGTGGTCGTCCGGGACTGCGCCAGTTTCGGACTCCCCGGCGTCGCCCGGGTGGCGGTCCCCGACGATCGGGGATTCGAGCGACTCGACGCCGCGCTCGATGCAATCGGTGCGATCGGTGCAAGCAGTGCGAGGACCGTGGGATGACCGAGTCGATCGTCCCGAGCCACGAGCAGGGCCCCACCGACACCCGAGGGGTGCTCGTGTGGCGGTTCCCCGACCCGGTCGAGGTCCTGTCGTCGGCGTCGGTCGCGGGCGGCCGCCGGCGAGCCGACTGGCTGGTGAACATCGGCGTCCCCCTCGCCTACGGGCGCACCGACCTCGACGCTCACGTCGCCGAGGTGGCCGACGAGCTCCGCCTTTCCGGTCCCGGTGTCGCCCTGCTCACCGCCGCCGATGTCCGCAAGCTCCGGACCGCGAAGGTCGACGGTGTACGCGTCGACACCACCGTCGGTATCTCCAAACCGACCTGGGCCGCCGACCCGGAGGGCGGATGGAGCGCGTGGACGCCCGGCACGATCAACATCGTGGTGCAGCTGCCGGTCGCCCTCGACGACGGTGCTGCGGTCAACGCCGTCATCACGGCCACCGAGGCCAAGACCCAGGCCCTCGTCGAGCGTGGCGTGCCCGGCACCGGCACCGCCTCCGACGCCGTCGCGGTCGTCTGGAAGGGTGACGACCCCGTCCGCTTCGCCGGTCCGCGGTCGGTCTGGGGCGACCGGATCGCCCGCGCCGTCCACGCCACCGTCGGCGCCGGCGTCGACGGCTTCCTCGACACCGGAGGCGACGAATGACCGACGACCGACCGATGATCACCCTCGTACTCGGCGGCACCCGCAGCGGGAAGTCGGCCGTGGCCGAGCAGCTCACCGCCGAGGCGGCCGGCTCCGGTCCGGTCAGCTATGTCGCCACGGCGTTCGTCGACCCCGGCGACCCCGACCACGTCGCCCGGGTGGCCGCCCACCGGGCACGACGGCCCGCCGAGTGGCACACGATCGAGTGCGGGCCCGACGCCGACCTGCCGTCGATCCTCGAGACGGTCGACCACACGGTGATCGTCGACTCCCTCGGCACGTGGCTCACCACGTTCGACGACCTGCGCCCCGCCACCGACCGGTTGCTGGCCGCCCTGACCGCCCGGACCGCGCCCACCGTGCTCGTGTCGGAGGAGGTCGGCCTCGCCGTGCACCCGCCCAGCGAGCTCGGACGGCGCTACGTCGACGCGATGGGGTCCCTCAACCAGGCGGTGGCGGCAGCCGCCGATCGCAGCCTGCTCGTCGTCGCCGGCCGCACTCTGGACCTGGCGTGAGGAGCGCGCTGGCCTTCCTCACCGTGCTCGGGGGCCACCGAGCGCCGGACGCGACCACCCTGCGGTGGTTCCCGTTCGTCGGGGCCCTCGTCGGCGCGGCGATCGCCGGCGTCCACGCCGGTGGTCATGCCGTCTGGCCCCCGCTGCTGGCCGGTGCGTTCGTGCTCACCGCCGACCTGGTGCTCACCGGGGCCCTGCACGTCGACGGTCTGCTCGACACCGCCGACGGGGTCCTGCCCCATCTGCCGCGCGAGCGCCGTCTCGCCGTGATGGCCGATCCCGCCGTCGGTGCGTTCGCCGCCTCGGTCCTGTGCGCCGTCGCCGCCCTGCGGTGGTCGAGCCTCGCCGATCCGGATCTACCCCTGGTGTCCGTCGCCGCCGTGTGGGCCGCGGCCAGGACGCTCGCGGCCGTCGTGCCGGCCGTCGTCGGCTACGCCCGGCCGGGTGGGTTGGCGTCACCGTTCCTGGGCGGCGCCCGCCGCATCGACGCCGCCTGGCTCGTCGTGGCGGCGGCGGTCGCCGGCATCGCCGACGGGCCCGGCGCAGCCGTCGCGGTCGGGGCCGCCGTCGCGGCCGGCATCGGTGTGGTCACCCTCGCGCACCGCCGCCTCGGTGGGTTCACGGGCGACGTCCTCGGCGCCACGATCGTGGTGTCGGAGACCGCCGGCCTCGTGGCGTTGGGCGCCCGATGAGCCTCGCGTCGTCGCTCGGTCGGCGCCTGGGGGCCGTCGCCCTCGGGTTGGCGATCGAACGGGTGGTGCCCGAGCCCCCGACCCGCTGGCACCCGGTGGCCTGGTTCGGCACGGCGATGGGGCACGTCGAGCGGCGGCTGTGGGCCGACGCCCGAGGTCGCGGCGTCGCCTACGCCGCCACCGGCGTCGCCATCGGGACGCTGGCTGGTGCCGTCGTGCCCCTGCCGATCGCGCTGGTCCTGAGCGTGGCCGGTCGCCAGTTGCGCACCGTCGGCACCGAGATCGGCGCGTCGGCGGCGGCCGGCGACCTCGAGGCGGCCCGGGCCCGGCTGCCCTGGCTCGTGGGCCGCGACCCGAGCGGCCTCGACGCCGACGGCATCGCCGCCGCCGTGGTCGAGTCGGTGGCCGAGAACCATGTCGACGCCGTGGTGGCACCGGCGTGGTGGGCCGTGATCGGTGGCGCCCCCGGGGTGTTCGCCCATCGGGCGGTCAACACGATGGACGCGATGGTCGGCCACCGGTCGCCCCGCCACCGCCACTTCGGCACCGCCGCCGCCCGTCTCGACGACGTCGCCAACTACGTGCCCGCCCGGATCTTCGCCGGCCTCGTCGCCGGCCTCGTCGCCGCCACTGGCCGCGCCCCGATCGCTGCGACCTGGTGTTCGGCCCTGGCCGACGGCCGCCGTCATCCGTCCCCGAACGCCGGTGTGGCGGAGGCTGTGGTGGCACGATCGCTGGGCATCGAGCTCGGTGGGCCGTTGCGCTACGGCGATCGGACCGAGCGACGCCCGGTCCTCGGCAGCGGACGCCGGGCGACACCGGCCGACGTCCCGGCCGCCGTCGCCCTGTGCAGTCGCGCCCAACTCGCCCTGTCCCTCGCAGCCGGTATCGGCTGGCTGCTCCTTCGACCCAGGAGTCGTCGCCCGTGACCACCGCTCCCGCCCTCGATCGTTCCGCCATGGAGGCCGCCACCCACCGGTGGGGCACCCGGGCCAAGCCGCCCGGGTCGCTCGGGCGGCTCGAGCCGCTGGCGGTCCACCTCGCAGGCGTCACCGGTCAGGCGCCGCCGCCGGTGCCGACCCGCCCGGCGCTCGCCGTCTTCGCAGGCGACCACGGGGTGGTGGCCGACGGCGCCAGCGCCTGGCCGTCGGAGATCACCACGGCGATGGTCGCCACCATCGCGGCCGGCGGCGCCGCGGTCAACGCCTTCGCCCGCACGGTCGGGGCGTCGGTCACCGTCGTCGACGTCGGCGTCGCCGGATCGATCGACGGCATCGACGGGGTGGTCGACCGGCGGGTCCGCAGCGGCACCGGCTCGATCGCGTCGAGGTCGGCGATGTCGCGCGACGAGGCCGCAGCGGCGGTCGAGGCCGGGCGTGCCACCGCCGGCGACCTGCTCGCCGGCGGCGCCGACCTCCTCCTCGGCGGCGAGATGGGGATCGGCAACACCACCCCGTCGGCCGCGGTCATCGCCGCCGTCACCGGACGACCGGTGCGCGAGCTCACCGGGCCGGGCGCGGGTCTCGCCGCCGACGCCCTCGATCACAAGGCGGCGCTCATCCAGCAGGCCCTCGATCGGGCCGGCCACCCGGACGACGGTCTGGCCCTGCTGGCCGAACTCGGCGGGCTGGAGCTCGGGGCCCTCGCTGGTCTCTACATCGAGGCGGCCGCCCGGCGGGTCCCCTTCGTGGTCGACGGGGTGATCGCCTGCGCCTCGCTGCTCGTGGCCGACGCCGTGGTGCCGGGCACGGCGGCGCTCGCCATCGCCGGACACCGCTCCAGCGAACCGGCGGCGACGGCTGCGCTCGACCATCTCGCGCTCGCCCCCCTCCTCGATCTCGATCTGCGCCTCGGCGAGGGCACCGGCGCCGTGCTCGCCGTGCCCCTGGTGCAGGCGGCGGCGACGGCCCTTCGGGACATGGCGGCCCTGCCCGACGCCTGAGCCCGCGATCGCCTTCGTGCGCCCCCGCTGTTGCGCGAGACGGGAAGCCCGACCCAACGTCGCAACGCCCGATGTTCGTCGTTGAGGAAGTGTTGTCCGAACGCCGGTCGTTGTTGGGCGAACGCTGTTAAATCCCGCGTCGGGAGCTTTCGATGTGACGGCATGCCACGGAAATCCGCGGCGCACCCTCCAGCAGAAAGCCAGCCCAATGACCGACGAACTCACCAGCCCGGGACCCGCAACCATCCGCCGTCGAGGCGCCGGCACCCTCCTGGGTGTCACCAGCTCGTTCGTGTTCTCGTTCCTCGCCGTCGGAGCGCTCGTCTTCCAGCACTCCTCGGCCGCCTTCACCGACACCACCGACTCGACGGCTTCGGCCCTCGGTGCAGGCACCGTCGTCCTCAGCGACGACGACAGCGCCTCGGCGCTGTTCAACGTGAGCGCGATGGTGCCCGGTCAGACCGAGGTGGAGTGCATCGAGGTGACTTACTCGGGCACGATCGCCGACCCGGCCGGCGTGAAGCTCTACTCGGCCGGCTACGTCGACTCCGACGATCTCGCCTCGCACCTGCTGCTCACCATCGAGGAAGGCACCGGCGGGAGCTTCGGCGACTGCACCGGCTTCACCCCGGCCTACTCGATCGAGTCGGGCGGCACCCTCGCCGACTTCGACGCTGCCCACACCGACTACGCCACCGGCGCCGGTGGTTGGGACCCCTCCGCCACCCCGGTCACCCGCACCTATCGGGTCACCTTCCAGCTGTCGCCGACCGTGCCGGACTCCCAGCAGGGTGACACCGTCACCAGCCTCGGGCTGACCTGGGAAGTCCAGAGCTGACGCTCCCGCCGCCCGGACCCGAACGAACTCGACCCCGACCCTGCTCACCGACGACCCCAGGAACGCCGTGAACCGCACCGCCCCCGAGCACGAACCCGCAGCCGGACCCTTCGACGTCGTCGCCGGCGTCGTCGGGCTCACGGTCCTGGCGGCGTGTCTGTGGGCGTTGCTGTGGGCGACGGTCGTGCCCCTCGTCCTCGGGTGGCACTCGGTGGTTCTCACCAGCGGATCGATGGGCCCCGCCCTCCACACCGGTGACGTCGTGCTCGCCGCCCCCGTCGACGACGCCGACGGGGCCCGACCCCTCGGGGTTGGGGCGGTCATCGTGTTCGAGGCGGGCCCCGACCGCCTGGTCACCCATCGCATCGTCGACCGCACCCCGGACGGCGACTACGTGACCAAGGGCGACGCCAACGAGCGGATCGACTCCAGCCCGGTCACCCCGTCGCAGGTCCTCGGCACGGCCCGCGCCATCGTGCCCTACGTCGGCCGGCCCTCGGTCTGGGCCGGTGACGGGCGCTTCGTCGAGCTCACGCTGCTCAGCGCCGTGCTGGGAGCCAGCGGCTGGGCGGTGGCCCGTCTCGCCCGGCGCTCGACGCCGGCACCTCGGCGTCGGCGGGCCACTGCGACGGCAGCCGACCGGGCCGTCGAGGACGTGTTGCGGCCGACGCCGCTGCGGTTCGCCGCGACGAGCGCCCTCGTGCTGGGCCTGTTCCTGGCCATCAGCGTCACCAGTGTCGCTGCGTTCTCGGCCGCCACGACCTCCTCCGGTTCGCTGGCCGCCGACACCCTCGACCCGCCCACCGGCGTGACGGCCACCCCCGCCCTCGGCACGTCGATCGACATCGACTGGACCGCCAGCACCGACGCCTATGCCGATGGCTACCGGATCCTGCGCTCGGAGACCTCCGGCGGTGACTACAGCCTCGTCGGCACCGTCGCCGGACGGACGACCACGTCGTTCTCCGACGACCCATGTGGCGGGAGTTGCGACCCGAACTTCCGTGCCGCCGGCGCGCCCGCCATCGCGAACTCGGCCACGAATTCGCTCACGATCCCCCTGCCGACCGGAGTGGCGGAGGGCGACCTCCTCATCGCCCACCTGGCGATCGACGACAACGCGCCGACGTTCACCCCGCCGCCCGGCTGGTCCCAGCTCCTCGCCGCCGACTCGGGCGGACTCACCCCCGTGACCAGCGCGACCTTCCACCGGATCGCCGGTGCGTCCGAGCCGGCCACGGCCACGTTCTCGTGGTCGGGCAGCGCCGAGACGGGCGTCGGCGGGATCGTCGCCTACGACAACGTCGCTCCGTCGTGGCTCGGCGCCGGCGCCTATTCGTGGGGGGCCGGATCGACGGCTACCGCCCCCGATGTCACCAGTCCCGTCAACGGCACCATCGTCGTCCGGCTCCTCGCTTCGGAGGACGTCAATCTCGGCGGCGGCACCGTCCCGGCCGGCCACACCAGCCGCTTCGAAGCGGCGACCTCGACGTTCGGCGACGTCACCGCGATGATCGTCGACGCTCCCCAGGGCAGCGGGCCGACCGGCAACGCCGACTTCGACCTGTTCCTGGTCGACGACTGGGTGGCCACCACCCTGGTGCTCAACCCGGTCACCTTTCACTACGTGGTCGAGACGACCGGCGGTCCCTGGACGAGCGTGGCCTCCGACGAGGCGTCGTAGCTCAGTCCGCCACCGCGACGATCGGCTCGCCGCCGATCGCTCCCTCGGCCACCAGCCGATCGAAGGTCGCCCGGTCGACCCCGCACCGGTCGAGGAGGACCTCGGCGTTGTGTTCCCCGAGGAAAGGCGCGTCGAGCTCGAGCGGTTCGGGGAAGGCCGAGAAGCGCAGGGGGAAGCCGGGAACGTCGAACTCGCCGATCGCCCGGTCGCTCACCGTTCGAACGGTGCCGCGCTCGCGGAGGTGGGGATGGCTCACCATCTCGGCCACCGTCAGCACCGGTGCACACGGGATGCGCTGCGACTCCAGGGCGTCGATCGCCGCCGCAGCGTCGGCGAAGGTGGCCAACCACGACGTGATCGCCGCGTTGACCGCGGCCTGGTTGGCGCAGCGGGTCGTGTTGTCGACGAATCGGGGGTCGTCGACCATCTCGGGCCGGTCCATCAGGCCACAGAGCCGGCCCCACTGGTCGGGCGACACCAGGCAGATCACCACCGACCCACCGGATGCCGCCGCTGGGTCGCCGACCGGGAACACCCCGAACGGGCACACGGCGAAGTGATGCGAGCCCGGTCGCGTCGGCTCGATCTCGCCGCCGCTGATCGAGTGGGCCTGGACGTTGATCTCGTGGCAGCCGACGTAGGAGTCGAGTAACGACACCTCGACGTACTGGCCCTCGCCGGTGCGCTCGCGGTGGAACAGGGCGGCCATCACCGCGCCGAACCCGTGCACCCCCGTCATCACGTCGCCGATGGCGGCGGCCACGATCGGTGGCGGTTGGTCGGGTTCGCCGATCATCGACATGATCCCGGAGTAGGCCTGGGCGATGTTGTCGTAGCCGGGTTTGTGGGCGAGCGGTCCGCTGCGACCGAACGCCGAGATCGAGACCATCACCGCCGACGGGTTGAGTTCGTGGACGGTCTCCCAGCCGAAGCCGAGCCGCTCGATCGTGCCCGGACTGAAGCTCTCGACCACGACGTCGACCTCGGCGACGAGCTGTCGCAGCGCCTCGGCGGTCTCGGGCGCCCGAGGGTCGACGCAGATGCTCTGCTTCCCCCGATTCTGCTGCACGTAGTAGGCGCTCCGGCCCGTCTCGGGATGGTGGTGGGGGAGGGCCCGGGAGCTGTCGCCGGCCGGCGGCAACTCCACCTTGATCACCTCCGCACCGAGCTCGACCATGAACCGGGTGAGGGTCGGCCCGGCCAGCACCTGGCTGAAGTCGAGCACGCGGACGCCGTCGAGGATGTGTCGCACGTCACCGAGCCTGCTCGGCCGGCGACCGCCCCGCAATTCGGTCGGCCGTCGAGTCGGTCGGTCGTCGGCACGTGCGCCGCTACAACGGACCCATGCAGCCGTCTCCCCCCACCGCCGAACCGCGCATCGAGCTCCGCAGCGACAACGCCGCCGGCGTCGCCCCGGAGATCATGGAGGCGATCGTCGAGGCCAACCACGGGTCGGCCCTCGGCTACGGCGGCGACGAGATCTCAGCGGCACTGACCGCCCGGGTGCGGGAGGTGTTCGAGCACCCCCGGGCCACCGTGTTCTGTGTCGGGTCGGGCACGGCGGCCAACGCCCTCGGCCTCTCGTCGCTCGTGCCGCCCTGGGGCTCGGTCGTGTGCCACGAGAGCGCCCACATCCTCGTCAACGAACCGGGCTCGACCACCCTGTTCTCGGCCGGCGCCGTGCTGCAGAGCGTCGGCGGTGCCGACGGTCGGATCGAGCCGACCGCCCTCCGCTCCTTCCTCGACGGTGCCAACTGGGGCGACCCCCACGCCTCGCAGCCATCCGCGCTGTCGCTGACCGTGCCCAGCGATCTCGGCACGGTGCTCGGGCCCGACGAGATCGGCGAACTGACCGAGATCGCCAGGGCACGGGGCCTGCGCTGCCACCTCGACGGCGCACGGTTCGCCAACGCCGTCGCCGGTCTCGACGTCACCCCGGCCGCCCTCAGCTGGCAGGCCGGCATCGACGTCCTGTCGCTCGGCGCGATCAAGAACGGGGCGATGAGCACCGACGCCATCGTCTGCTTCGACCCCGACCTCGCCGACGGCTTCCGTTACCGCACCAAGCGAGCCGGCCACACGGCGTCGAAGATGCGGTTCCAGTCGGCCCAGATGCTCCGCTACCTGCAGGACGGACTGTGGCTCGAGCTGGCGACCCGAGCCAACGCCGCGATGGCGCGCCTGTCGGCCGGACTCACCATCGGGGGCCTGGCCCCGATGCATCCCGTCGACGCCAACATGGCCTTCTACGCCGTCGACGACGACACCGCGGAGGCCCTCGGTGCCGCCGGTCTCGACTTCTACCGGATCCGCCCCGGCGTGATCCGCTTCGTCACCAGCTTCGCCTCGACCTTCGACGAGATCGACCGAGCCATCGCCATCATCGCCGAGCGCGCCGGCGACGCCGCAGGCGCCTAGCGGAGGAGCGTGATCAGCCCCGTCAGCGTGACGACACTGGCGGTCGTCGAGGTGATGACCGCGCGGGTCACGAAGTCGGAGGTGAGCCGGAACTCGGCGGCGATGATCGTGGTGAACACCGCGGTCGGCATCGCCCCGACCACGATGAGCACATCGCGTTCGGTGCCGTCGAGGCCGAGCAGCATGGTGGCGAACCAGACGACGACCGGGGCGATCATCAGTCGGCACGCTGCGCTCGCCGCCAGCTCGACGGTGCCCTCGCTCGAGGCCACGTTCTTCAGTTGCAGGCCGAGCACGACCAACATGATCGGGATCGCCGCGCCGGCGAGCGAGGCCGACGGGGCCGCGATCACCGGCGGCAGGTCGATCTCGGCGGCGCGCACGATCACACCCGCCACGCCGGCGTAGAGGAACGGGTAGCGGAACGGGGCCCGCAGCGCTCGGCGGACGTCGCCGTCGGCCATCGACGCCACGGCGATGCCGGCGGTGTTGGCGATCAGGGTGCTCCCGACGAGGTGGACGACGCCGACCTCCTGTCCCAGCTGCCCGAAGGCGAGGGCGGCGACCGGCAGACCCATGTTGCCGGCGTTCGGGGCCACGACGGTGAGCACGAACGACGCTCGGGCGTTGCGGTCGAGTCGTCGCCCGCTCGCCCACACGGTCGACAGGCCGAGCAGGGCCAGCGTGGTCACGACGATCACGGCGAAGATCGACGCGCCCTCGCGAAGCGAGAGCTGGGTCGTCGACAGCGAGTCGAACACCAAGGCCGGGCTGAACAGGTAGAAGCTCAGCGCCGACAGTGGGGGCACGGTGACGCCCCGCCAACGCCCCACGGCGCCACCGAGCACGGCGACGATCGCCACCGGCAGGATCACCTCGAGGAAGACGCTGAGCACCGGCCCCAGGGTGCCGCGTCGACCGAGCGTCGCGGTCCACCACGCTCGGTGTGAGCGTTCCCACCCTCGGTCGATCCAGCCGCCCCCTGCAACGACGGGGTTTCCCTGTCGGGGAACGCTTCGGGTCCTTGGTCACTTGACGCTGGCGATGTGAACGATAACATGACAGCCGCATCGCATGACCATTCAGTCCGCCGGTCGTGCGAGGGAGAACTCAGGGGAGCGCAGGGACAGTGTCGTCCGTATCAACAGCCGTGCCGTCGGGCTTCGCCGGCAAGCAGATCTGGTTCCTGACCGGCAGCCAGGGGCTCTACGGTCCGGAGACCCTCGACCAGGTCGCCAGCCAGTCCCAGGCGGTGGCCGCGGTGCTCGACGGTTCCGACGAGGTGCCCGTGCCGGTGGTGTGGAAGCCGGTGCTGACCGACGCCGACGCCATCAAGGCGACGATGCTCGCCGCCAACGCCGACCCCGACTGCGTCGGCGTGATCACCTGGATGCACACCTTCAGCCCGGCGAAGATGTGGATCCAGGGCCTCGACGCCCTCCGCCAGCCGATGCTCCACCTCCACACGCAGGCCGACGCCGCGTTGCCGTGGTCGACCATCGACATGGACTTCATGAACCTCAACCAGGCCGCCCACGGCGACCGCGAGTTCGGGTATCTGGTGGCCCGCCTCGGGGTGGCTCGCAAGATCGTGGTCGGCCACGTGTCGAACCCGGAGGTGCCCCGCAAGGTCGGGGTGTGGGCCCGCGCCGCCGCCGGCTGGAACGCAACCCGCCGCCTCAAGCTCGCTCGCTTCGGTGACAACATGCGCAACGTCGCGGTGACCGAGGGCGACAAGACCGAGGCCGAGCTGGTGTTCGGCGTGTCGGTCAACACCTGGGGTGTCAACGACCTCGTCGACGCGGTCGCTGCCGTCGACGACGCTGCGATCGACACCCTCGTCGCCGAGTACGCCGACCTCTACGACGTCGTCCCCGAACTGCTGCCCGGCGGTGAGCGCCACGAGTCGCTGCGCTACGGGGCTCGCCAGGAGCTGGCCCTGCTCACCTTCCTCGACCAGATCGGCGCCTCTGCGTTCACCACCAACTTCGAGGACCTCGGCGCGCTGCGGCAGCTCCCGGGGCTGGCGGTGCAGCGCCTGATGTCGAAGGGCTACGGGTTCGGCGCCGAAGGCGACTGGAAGACCGCCGTGCTGGTGCGGGCCGCCAAGGTGATGGGCGAGGGCCTCCCCGGCGGCGCTTCATTGATGGAGGACTACACCTACCACCTCGTCCCCGGCGAGGAGAAGGTGCTCGGGGCCCACATGCTCGAGATCTGCCCGTCGCTCACCACGACCCGGCCGAAGCTCGAGATCCACCCCCTCGGCATCGGCGACCGGGAGGATCCGGTCCGCCTGGTCTTCGACACCGACCCCGGCGACGCCGTGGTGATCTCGCTCTCCGACGTGCGAACCCGCTTCCGCCTCACCGCCAACGTCGTCGACGTCGTGCCGCCCGACGAGCCGCTGCCCAAGCTGCCCGTCGCCCGCGCGGTGTGGGAGCCCCGTCCCGATTTCTACTCCTCCGCCGAGTCGTGGTTGCTCGCCGGAGGTGCCCACCACACGGCGATGACCACCGCCGTGGGCATCGAGCACTGGCACGACTACGCGGAGATGGCCCGCACGGAACTGCTCGTGATCGACGAGACCACCACGCCCGCATCCTTTGCCCAGGCCGTCCGCTGGAACGACGCCTACTACCACCTCGCACGCGGGCTCTAGCGCCCTGCGTCAACGATCGCTGTCGCCGTCCGGCGGCATCGAACCAGAACACTTCACTAGGGGAGACACCATGAAGTTGAAGAGAATCGTGATGCTGCTCGTCGCAGCACTGTTCGCCACGTCGTTGGCCGCCTGTGGTGGCAGCGACTCCGAGGGCGCCTCGTCCGAGGGCGAGAGCTCCGGTGAGAGCACCGGCGAGGGCGGTCTGATCGGCGTCTCGATGCCGACCCAGACCTCCGAGCGCTGGATCGCCGACGGCAACAGCGTGAAGGAAGGCCTCGAGGCCCTCGGCTACGAGGTCGACCTGCAGTTCGCCAACGACGACATCCCGACCCAGAGCCAGCAGATCGAGGCCATGATCACCCAGGGCGCCGACGCCCTGATCATCGCCGCCATCGACGGCACCGCCCTCACCAGCCAGCTCGCGTCCGCTGCCGCCGAGGGGATCCCCGTGATCTCCTACGACCGCCTGATCCGCGACTCGGCCGACGTCGACTTCTACGTCACCTTCGACAACTACGAGGTCGGCGTGCAGCAGGCGACGTCGCTGCTGGTCGGTCTCGGCGTGCTCAACGCCGACGGGTCCGCCGGGGACGCTGCCGGTCCGTTCAACATCGAGCTGTTCGCCGGTTCGCCCGACGACAACAACGCCACCTTCTTCTGGAACGGCGCCATCGACACCCTGCAGCCGTTCCTCGACGACGGCACCCTCGTGGTCCCGTCGGGTCAGACCGGCTTCGAGCAGGCCGCGATCCTGCGTTGGGCCCAGGAGACGGCGCAGCGCCGCATGGAGGACCTGCTCACCCAGGCCTACAGCGACGGCACCGAGCTCCACGGCGTGCTCTCGCCCTACGACGGCCTCAGCCGTGGCATCATCACCGCCCTCCAGGGCACCGGTGGCATGACCGGCACCGTCGCCGACGGGTTCCCGGTCGTCAGCGGCCAGGACGCCGAGATCGCCTCGGTCAAGCTGATCGCCGACGGCGTGCAGTACGCCACCATCTTCAAGGACACCCGACTGCTCGCCGAGCAGGCCGTGGTCGCCGTCCAGGCCTACCTCGAAGGTGGCGAGCCCACCGCCAACGACACCGAGACCTACGACAACGGCACCAAGGTCGTGCCGTCCTACCTCCTGGCCTCGGAGATCATCTACGCCGACAACATCCAGTCGAGCCTGGTCGACTCCGGATACTGGACCGCTGAAGAGGTCGAGTCCGGTCAGGTCGACGGCTGAGCCTCCCCCAAAGGCCCCGGTCCGGTCGCTTGCTGGAGCGGCCGGACCGGGTTGGGGGTTGCCCGCCAGGAGCACACCGGGAGAGAATCCGACATGAGCGACGTCATCCTCGAGATGCGCAACATCACCAAGACGTTCCCGGGCGTGAAGGCGCTCCAGGACGTCAACCTCACCGTCGAGCGGGGCGAGATCCACGCCATCTGCGGTGAGAACGGGGCCGGCAAGTCGACCCTCATGAAGGTGCTCTCCGGTGTGCACCCGTCGGGCTCCTACACCGGCGAGATCCACTACGACGGTGCCAACGCCAGCTTCCGCTCCATCAACGAGAGCGAGGCGGAGGGCATCGTCATCATCCACCAGGAACTCGCACTGGTGCCCCATCTGTCGGTCGCCGAGAACATCTTCCTCGGCAACGAACGACGAGGTCGCACCGGCCTGGTCGACTGGAACCGGGCCAACGCCGAGGCGGCCGAGCTGCTCGAGCGAGTCGGCCTCCACGAGAACCCGACCACCCCCGTCGGCTACCTCGGCGTGGGCAAGCAGCAACTCATCGAGATCGCCAAGGCGCTGTCGAAGGAGGTGCGGCTCCTCATTCTCGACGAGCCCACCGCCGCCCTCAACGACGCCGATTCCGAACACCTGCTCCGCCTGCTGCGTCAGCTGCGCGATCAGGGCATCACGAGCATCATCATCTCGCACAAGCTCAACGAGATCGCCGACATCGCCGATCGCACCACGATCATCCGCGACGGGCAGACGATCGAGACGATCGACATGTCCGAGCCCGAATCGACCCAGGACCGCATCATCCGCGGCATGGTCGGTCGGGACCTCGAGCACCGGTATCCCGAGCGCACGCCTCGGATCGGTGAGGAACTGTTCCGGGTCGAGAACTGGACGGTCCACCACCCGACCCAGGCCGGCCGCGTCGTCGTCGACGATGCGTCGTTCGACCTGCACCGGGGCGAGGTGGTGG
Organism: Acidimicrobiales bacterium; assembly: GCA_052032035.1. Taxonomy (GTDB): domain Bacteria; phylum Actinomycetota; class Acidimicrobiia; order Acidimicrobiales; family SZUA-35; genus JAWSVN01. Next base: position 16,335 of record JBPEXC010000134.1, read on the forward strand.
GTATCGCCGGCCTGATGGGTGCCGGCCGTACCGAGCTGGCGATGAGCATCTTCGGGCGCACCTACGGGCGCGACGTCCGCGGGCAGCTCTACAAGAGCGGCCAGCCGATCCACGTGCCCGACGTCGCCTCGGCGATCGCCAACGGCATCGCGTACGCCACAGAGGACCGCAAGAAGTACGGCCTCAACCTGATCGACACGATCGCACGCAACATCTCGGCCGCCGGGCTGCACAAGCTGTCGGCCAGCGCCGGGTGGGTCAACAGCCTCGAGGAGCTCGAGGTGGCCGAGCGCTACCGCTCGGAGGTCAACATCAAGACCCCGAGCGTGCTCCACCCCGTCGGCAAGCTCTCCGG
>JBPEXC010000135.1:0-3340 GCA_052032035.1 Acidimicrobiales bacterium
GTCTCCTCGACCAGGGCCAGTTCCTCGGGGGCCTCGGGGGTGAGGATGCCGCCGAAGCCGCCGGTGGCCACCGCGGCCAGGGTCGACACGGCGGCCGTGGTGCCGGTGGCGATCGGGGCGACGGTCGGGGCCACCGACGGGGCGACCGGCGCCACCTGCCCCATGCCGGGCAGGTTGGCGAGCCAGGCCAGGGGGCCCGCCGCGAACCGCAGACGACCGAGTCCGATGTTGAGGAACGCTCGGACGACGCGGGGGTCGAACTGGGTGCCGGCGCACCGGGCGATCTCGGCCCGGGCCTCCTCGGCCGGGATCGGCTGCTTGTAGGACCGGGCCGACGTCATCACGTCGTAGGCGTCGACGACCGCCACGATCCGGGCGCCGAGGTGGATCTGTTCCCCGGCGAGCCCTTTCGGGTAGCCGCCGCCGTCCCACCGTTCGTGATGGGAGCCGACGGCGTGGGCCCAGCCGCCGAGCCACGGCTTGAGCGGCTCGATCATGCGATCGCCCTGCCAGGTGTGCGACTTCAGCAGCTCCCATTCCGCCTGGTCGGGGCGCGAGGTCTTGGTGAGGATCTCGGTCGGCACGTGGATCTTGCCGACGTCGTGGAGCAGGGCGGCCCAGCGCAACTTGTGGGCGTCGTGCTCCGGCAGCCCGAGTTCCTCGATCACCAGGTCGGTGTAGGCCCGCACCCGTTCGCAGTGGCCGCGCGTGAGTCGGTCGTGGACGCTGAGGGCGGCGACGAGTTCGAGCATGACCGTCGCGTGGCCGACCTCGGGGTCGTCGATGCCGTCGCGGCGGATCTCCTCGATCCGGCGCTGCAGCTGGCGGGTGGTGCCGGTCCGCATCGCGGTGTGGAAGCGCGACGGGGCCTCGTCGGGGAACACCAGTGAGAGCTTGAACAGGGCGGCGAGGGGCAGGAGGCGGCGTGCCGCCCGGTCGACGCCGAGCATGGTGAGGGTGGCGAGCAGGATCAGCCCCACCCACCACAGCCAGGTCGGGATCGCCACCTCGTGGGGCGGGAACGTGCGGGTGACGTACCAGGTGACGGCGAAGGAGACGGCCGTCGGCGCCGTCAGCGCCAGCAGTCGCACGGCGCGGGCCAGCCACACCCGCTGCGCCCACTCGTTGGTGGTCACCTCCGTCGCCCTGGTGGGGCCCTGCGCGCCCATTGCCTGTGTGCTTCGTCACGGAATCGGGCCTGCTTGAGCGGGTTCGGCGAGTGAAACTACCTGGCGTCACCCGCCCGGACGGGTAGCGTTTCGACCATGCTCAGGATCTACGACACGGCTCGACAGGAGGTGGTCGCGTTCCAGCCACGCGACCCCGACAAGGTGTCGATGTACGTGTGTGGTCCCACCGTCTACGCGCCGCCCCACCTCGGGCACGGCCGGATGGTGCTCGTGTTCGACGTGATCCGTCGCTACCTGACCTGGCGCGGGTTCGACGTGACGTTCGTCTCCAACGTCACCGACATCGACGACAAGATCATCGAGAAGGCCAACGCCGAGGGCATCTCGTCCGAAGAGGTCGCTGCGGTCGCCGAGGACGTGTGGTGGGAGGCGATGGACCGCATCGACGTCCTGCGGCCCGACCACACGCCGCACGCCACGGCCTATGTCGACGAGATGGTCGATCTGATCGCCCGTCTCGTCGCCGACGACGCCGCCTACGTCACCTCCGACGGGGTCTATCTCGGGGTCGAGGGCGTCGAGGGTTACGGGCTGCTCGCCCACCAGTCGCTCGATCAGCTCCTCGAGGGCGGCGGCGACCGGACGGTGGTCGGCACCGAGAAGCGCCACCCGGCCGACTTCGCGCTCTGGAAGTTCTCCAAGGAGGGCGAGCCGAGCTGGCCCTCGCCGTGGGGCGACGGCCGCCCGGGCTGGCACACCGAGTGCGTCGTGATGAGCCTCGATCTGTTGGGCGAGGGCTTCGACATCCACGCCGGGGGCCTCGACCTCACCTTCCCTCACCATGAGAACGAGCGGGCCCAGGCGATCGCAGACGGCAAGGGGTTCTCGACGCACTGGATGCACAACGGGTTCGTCGAAATGGACGGCCAGAAGATGTCGAAATCGCTCGGCAACGTGCGCAACCTCGTCGACCTCACCGACACCTACGACCCCCGGGCCTATCGCCTGCTGGTGCTGCGGTCGCACTACCGCTCGCCGATCGAGATCACCGATGTGACGATGCGCGACGCCGAGGCGGCCTTGGGGCGGTTGGACACCTTCGTTCGCCGCACGGCGTCGCTCCAGGGTTCGCCCGACCCGGCGGTCATCGACGCGTTCCGCACCACGATGGACGACGACTTCGACACCTCGGGCGCCGTCGACCTGGTGTTCCGCCAGGTGCGTGAGGCCAACACGGCGCTCGACGCCGGCGACGAGGACCGAGCCGCCACCCTGGCGGCCACGGTGCTCGAGATCGCCGGCGCCCTCGGGCTCCGGCTCGAGGCCGATGCCGACGACGCCGTCCCGGCCGAGATCGCGGCGTTGGTGGTCGAGCGCACCGAGGCCAAGGCGGCCAAGGACTGGGCCCGAGCCGACGCCATCCGCGACGAGCTCACCGCGGCGGGCTGGGTGGTCGAGGACTCGGCAACCGGACCCGTCGTGCGGCGGGTCTGAGGACCGCAGGTCCGTCGGGTCGGAGCCGAGCCGTCTGGTCAGCCGGCGATCTCGCCGGTCGTGGCGTCGAGCACGGCGACGAGGTCGCCGGGGGCCAGCTCGATCTCGAGCCCCCGGCGGCCGCCGCTCACCAGGATGGTGTCGAGGGCGTTGGCCCACTCGTCGACGAAGGTGCGCAGCGAGGTGCGCTGCCCGAACGGGCTGATGCCGCCCACGACGTAGCCGGTCGACCGCTCGGCTGCGTCGGCCGGTGCCATCGAGGCCTTCTTGGCCCCCGCCAGGCGGGCCAGGGCCTTGAGGTCGAGCATCTGACTCACCGGCACCACGGCCACCACCAGCTCGCCGTCGTGGTCGCCGCCGCCGAGGCGGGCCAGCAGCGTCTTGAACACCTGGTCGGGGTCGACCCCCATCACCGTGGCGGCCTCGAGGCCGTAGCCGCCCGCCGCCGCCGAGGCGTCGGGGTCGTGGTCGTAGGTGTGGATCGTGTGGGCGATGCCGGCGGCGTCGAGTTGGAGGACGGCTGGGGTCACTCCGCTACTATGCCGCCGAACCACAAATCACCGGGGAGCTCCACGAACGGGGGCTGAGAGGACGGAGCGCCGTCGACCCGAGCACCTGATCCGGGTAATGCCGGCGAAAGGGAGACTGCACATGTTCCGACGTTTCGCGACCGCTCTGGTCGTGCTCGGCCTCGCCGCCGGGTGCGCCGCCGACGA
>JBPEXC010000136.1:0-2807 GCA_052032035.1 Acidimicrobiales bacterium
ATGGCGTGCCACCTCGTGGAGTACGCGGCCCTGGCCGAGCCCGCCAACCCCGAGGTCTGGGGCGTGCGGGGCCGGGTCTATGCGGCCCGCAGCGCCGAGCAGGAGTCGTCGATGGCGCGCAACATCCTCAACCACGCAGCGCTGGCCTCCGAGCAGTCCAAGCGCGATCTCGCCGGCGACTACTGATCGGAGGCGGCCCCCGTCCGCCGCGTCAGCCGAGGACGACCGTGGTGAGGTCGTGGCCGACCGTGAGGCGGCCCTGGAAGCCGCCGGACCGCACGTCGGCCTCGAACCGGGCCCGCGCCTCGGCGGTCGGTGCCGGCGGGATCAGGTGGGTCAACACCAGATGGGGGATCGCGGCCCGTGCCGCCATCTCGCCGAGGGCGACGGTGTCGGCGTGGTAGTCGAAGATCGTCTCGAGCGGCGTGCCGGCCACCTGGTCCGCCATCGCCGAGGTGCGGCACGCCTCGTGCACGACCACGTCGGCTCCCGCCGCCAACGCCTCGACCTCGTCGCACACGCGGGTGTCGCCCGAGATCACCAACGCACCGTCGGGGGTGTCGACCCGGAACGCCACCGCGCCGTCGACCGGCTCGTGGTGCACCGCCACCGCCTGCACGCGCACCCGGCCGTCGTCGCTCGTCCACACCTCGATCGGCTCTGGCGACACCGGGAACGCCCGCCGGTCCAGGTCGACGGGCCCGGTGCCGACGTGGTCGCGCCGCACGGCGATGTCGTCGTCGTAGGCGTCGAGCATGCGTTCGACGAAGCGAGCGGCCTTGCCCTCCGGGGCCAGCACCGTCAACGGCGTCACCGCCTCGATCCGGCCCTCGATCCAGCGGGTGAGCGCCAGGTCGGGCAGGCCGACCACGTGATCGCTGTGGAAGTGGGTGACGAACACCGCTGCCAGGTCACGCGGTCGCACGCCGGCCTCGGCCAGGCGCAGCACGGTGGCCCGGCCGGCGTCGAACTGCAGGGCCACCGGCGGCGCTCCGTCGGTACCCACTCCTGTGGCCGCGATCTCGACGAGGGCGCCGGCGCCCGCGCAGCCGGCGTGCACGTGGGGCACCCCGGTGCCGGTGAGCACCACCCGGGTCGTCACGACGTCGGGCCCGTGGCGTCGGCGTCGGGGGCGACGCACCGATTCGTCATCGTGCCGATGCCCTCCACCCAGGTCTCCAACACCTGACCGGGCTGCAGCGACCGGCGCGGATCGCGGGCCATGCCCACGCCGCTCGGCGTGCCGGTGAAGATCACGTCACCGGGCAGCAGCGGGAGCACCGACGACAGCTCCGCCACCAGGTCCGGGATCGAGAAGATCAGGTCGCTCGTGCGGGCGTCCTGCACGGTCTCCCCGTCGAGCCTGCAGCCGAGGCCGAGATCGCTCGGGTCGTCGAATTCGTCGGGCGTCACCAACCACGGCCCCATCGGCCCGTAGCCCCGGCGCGACTTGCCGAGGGAGAACTGCATGCCGGCGGCGAACTGGAGCTTGCGGTCGCTGATGTCCTGCCCGACGGTGAGGCCCGCGATGTGATCCCAGGCGTCGGCCCGGTCGACCCGATCGGCGGCCGCCCCGATCACGGCGACCAGCTCGACCTCCCAGTCGACGGCGTTGCCGACGATCTCGATGTCGTCGTGGGGGCCGGCCAGCGAGGCCGGGAACTTGGTGAAGGTCGCCGGCATCGACGGGATGTCCATGCCCGACTCCTCGGCGTGGGTCCGGTAGTTGAGGCCGATCGCGAACACCTGCCGGGGCGCGGGCACCGGGCAGCCGAGGGCGGTCTGCTCGATCGGGGTGCCGTCGGCGGACGGGTCGACGGCCGCCGCCCAGGTGACCACCTCGGCCCAGCGGGCCAGGGCCTCCATCGGGTCGGGACCGAATTGGCCCTCGGACGCGACGGCGAGGTCGAGGGCGGTGAGAGCAGTGTTGTCAGCAGGGGTGTCGGCAGCAGGGGCGCCGCCGCCGATCAGCACGGCGCGGCCATCCAGGGTGGCGAACTTCATCGGGAGGAACTCCTCGGATCGAGATGGGTGGTGAACCGCTCGAGCAGGGCGGCGGGGTCGCGGTCGAGACCGTAGAGGTGGAAGTCGGGGCGCTGCAGCGCCGCTGCGGCGTCGTGGGCGGTGAGCCACTCGCGCACGGCGGCGTTGGGCGTGGCGGCGAGGTCGACGACGGTGACGTCGATGCCGGCCGGGCCCTCGGGGGTCGGCGTCGGGGCGGCGCCGTCGGTGAACAGGACCCAGCCGCCGCCGGTGACGTCGTCGGCCGGACGCCCATCGAGCGTGCCCTGGGGGACCAGGCGGCCGGCGGCCGGAGTGCCGGCGTCGAGGAAGCCGGCATCGATGCCGGGCAGGTCGGGCACGTCGTTGGGTTCGTCGGTCACGCCGGCCGCCATCGCCGCGTCGCGGGCCGCCGCCTCGGCCGGGTCGGGCACGCAGATCACCTTGCCGAGCTCCATCGAGAAGTCGATGGCGGCGCTGGCACTCGGCCGTCGCTCCTGCTCGTAGGTGGCGAGCAGCGCGTCGGCGGTCGGGGCGGCGTCGTCGGGCAGCCCGAGCGCGGCGTCGAGCTTCCACGCCAGGTTGGCGGCGTCGCGAATCCCGGCACACATGCCCTGGCCGGCGAACGGTGGCATCTGGTGGGCGGCGTCGCCGGCGAGGAACACCCGGCCGCCGTGGCCGTCGGCTCGCCACCGCTCGGCGTGGCGAGCCTGGAACCGGTAGACGGCGTGGCGCTCGAGGCGGGCGTTGTCGGGGCGCACGTCCCACGGCGCCAGCAGCTCCCAGGCTCGAGCCTCCGAGGCCAG
>JBPEXC010000137.1:0-2072 GCA_052032035.1 Acidimicrobiales bacterium
GCACGGGGTGCGGACCGGCGACGACGCCGCTCCCTACGGGCGCGACTGGCGAGGGCTCCACACCCGCCCCCCGGCCCTCGTCGTCCGGCCGACCTCCGCAGCGGAAGCCGGTGCGGTCGTCGCGATCGCCGCCGCCCACGACCTGACCATCGTGCCGATCGGCGGCAACACCGGGCTCGCGGGAGCGGCGGCCGTCGTCGACGATCGCACCCTGCTGCTCAGCACCGAGCGACTCACCGCCATCCGTGACGTCGACCCCGTCGGCGGCACGATCACCGCCGAGGCCGGGGTGACGATCGGTGCGTTGCAGGCCGCCGCCGCCGACGTCGGCGCCGAGCTCGGGCTCGACTGGGGAGCCCGCGACTCCGCGACCCTGGGCGGAGCGATCTCGACCGACGCCGGCGGCAGCCAGGTGCTGCGCTGGGGCACCACCCGAGACCGTCTGCTCGGGCTCGAGGTCGTGCTGCCCGACGGCCGCGTCCTCGATCTGCTGCGGGCCCTCCGCAAGAACTCGACCGGCCCCGGCCTGATCCAGCTCTTCGCCGGGGCCGAGGGCACCCTCGGGCTGATCACGGCCGCCACCCTCCGCCTGGAACCGGCGCCGGCGGATCGGGCGACCGCGCTGCTCGGCTGCCGTTCGTTGCCCGACGTGCTCGAGATCTACCGGCAGCTCCGGGGCGCGACCGGCGGTGACCTGGTGGCGTTCGAACTGCTTCCCGACCGTGGGGTCGACGCCGTCGTCGAACGGCGCGGCGGCACGCGACCGATCGGGCCCGCCCCGTGGCTGGTGCTGGTCGAGATCGCCGGCGACCTCGGCGCCGCCGACCGCCTGGCGACAGCGATCGCTGCCCTCGACGACACTGCCCTCGTCGACGATGCCGCGCGCTCGACGGCCGTCACCGACGCGGTGATCGCCGCCGACGACCGGCAACGGGCGGCGTTGTGGCACCTGCGCGACGAGCTGCCGCCGGAGCCCCTGCTCGGCCGCAAGGGCGTGAAGTACGACCTGGCGGTGCCGACCTCGGCGATCCCAGAGCTGGTCGAGGAGATCACCAACCGGCTCGATCGCCCCGACGACACCACGTGGCGCGACCTCGAGTGCTACTGCTTCGGCCACGTGGGCGACGGCAACCTCCACCTCTACCTGCTCCCGACCGACGGCGCGACCAGCCTGCCGGACGCCCGCCGGGCCGCGCTCGAAGCGGAGATCGATCAGCTGGTCTGGGCCCACCGGGGCACGATCAGCGCCGAACACGGGGTCGGCCTCGCCCTGGTCGACCGCATCGCGGGCCAGGTCAGCGCAACCGAACTCGACGTGCTGGCGGCGGTCGTCCGGGCCATCGATCCCGACGGTCGGTTCAACCCGGGGAAGGGGCCGCTCGGGTCGCCGGCAGCGCGTCGCTGAACCGGTCGATGTGCCGCAGGGTCGGCACGACGAACCAGAACCCGGCGACGACGGCGAGGGTGCCGACACCGCCGAACACGACGGCGGGCACCAGCCCGAACAGCGCCGCGGTCACCCCGCTCTCGAAGGCGCCCAGCTCGTTGGAGGCGCCGATGAACACCGACTCGACCGCCAACACCCGACCGCGCATCGCCTCGGGGGTGGCGAGCGGGACGAGGGTGTTGCGGATGAACACGCTCACCGAGTCCGAGGCGCCGAGGACGAAGACGGCGATGAAGGCGACGACGGGGCTGGTGGTGAGACCGAGCGCGATGGTCGCCACCCCGAACACGGCCACGGCGGCCAACAGCACGGTGCCCACCCGACGGCGGATCGGCACCGCCGCCAACAGGAAGGTCACCGACGCCGCGCCCACGCCGACCGAGGCCCGCAGGGCGCCGAGCCCCCGCGCCCCGAGCCCGAGGCGCTGCTCGGCCAGCGCCGGGAGCAGGGCGACCGCCCCACCGAGGAGGACGGCGAACAGGTCGAGGGTGATGGCGGCTCCGACGATCGGCGACGATCGCAGGTAGCGGAGTCCCTCGACGGCGTCGCGCACCATCTGCACCCCGCCGGCGCGGCTGCGGAGGCGTTCGATCTGGGGTGACGGCACCGTGAGGAGGCTGACGAC
>JBPEXC010000138.1:0-6396 GCA_052032035.1 Acidimicrobiales bacterium
CCGATCAGGATCAGCACGGCGGCGACGGCGGCCGGGGTGCCGCTCGGGGCCGGGCCGTCGACCAGGTCGGCGAGGACGGTCGACCCGGTCTCGCCGGCGAGCACGAGCAGGCCGGCGAGGAGGCTGAGGCCGCCGGCGCCGGTGATCAGCAGCGCCCGACGGGCGGCGGCCCGCACGGCGGCGTCGGTGTTCTTGTGGCCGACCAGGAGGAACGACGTGATCGACGTGAACTCCCAGAAGATGAACAGGGCCCACACGTCGCCGGCCCACACCAGGCCGAGCATCGAGGTGGCGAACGCGAGCAGGGTGGCGGGGAAGCGGGCCGCCCCGGCGGCCCCGGCGCTGAAGTAGCCGGCGGCGTAGACGAAGACGAGCGCGCCGATGCCCCCGACCAGGGTGGTCATCACCAGCGCCAGCGGGGAGGCCCGGAAGGTGAGGACGAGGTCGAGGCCCTCGACCCAGGCGATCTCGAAACCCGGCGTCGGGTCGCCGTCGCCGCGGCCGACCAGCTGCGTGACGGCCCAGATCGCCGTCGCCGCCCCGGGCACGGCGGCCACCAGGAGGGCGGCTCGGATCCCGGCACGACCGCCCACGAACGCAGCGGCGACGACGCCGGCGAGGTGGAGGGCGAGCAACCAGATCACTCGCTGCAGGGTAGGTGACGGGGCCGACATTTCGGTCCCGGTCACCCGACACCTCGGCCGGTCGGCGATCTCCTGTCGGCGCTCGGGCCGACCAGCTAGGTTCCGGGCCATGTCCGGTCCCGTCGCCGAACCGACCGAGCGCCCCAACCTGCTGCTCGGCATCGGCGCGGTGGTCGGCGCGGTGATGTGTTTCGCCATGAGCTTCGGGATCATCAAGTGGCCGGGTGTGCCGGGTTCGGTGATCGCCTGGTGGCGGCTGGTCGGGTCGTCGGTGCTGTGGTGGGCCCTCCTCGTCGGCCTGCGCGGCGCGCGCGGGCGGCCGTTGCCGTCGCCCACCGTGTGGCGCCACGCCCTGCCGGCGGCGCTGCTGTTCGGGCTCTACATCTCGATCTTCTTCACCGCCGTCACCCGCACGAGCGTCGCCCACGCCGAGTTCATCAACAGCCTCACCCCGCTCGCCCTGGTGCCCGTCGGGCTCGTGTTCTTCGGCGAGCGGCCCGACTGGAAGGCGTTGCGGTGGGGGCTCGTCTCCCTCGTCGGGCTCTCGATCGTGCTGTTCCTCGGGCCCGAGAACGGGGCCGCCACCCTCGAGGGTGACCTGTTGATGATCGTGGTGTTGGGCTGTTCGGTGTCATACCTGTCGGCCTCGAAGTGGGCCCGCCGCAACGGCGTCGAGACCGTCGACTTCATGGCGATCGTCATGCCGGTGGCGCTGGTGACGGCCACCCCGGTGGCGGTGTCGATCGCCGGCGACGACCTGTGGCCCCTGTCCGGCACGGCGTGGATCGCGATCGGGATCCTGTCGGTGCTCACCGGCGGCGCGGCCCACGGGCTGTTGTTCTTCGCCCACCGGCACGTCCCGATCGGCATGGTGTCGGTGATCCAGGTGAGCCAGCCGGCGCTGAGCGCGTTCTGGGCGTGGGTGATCGTCGGCGAGGTCGTGACCCTGGCCCAGGTGCCGGGCATGATCCTCGTCATCGTCGGCCTGGCGATGGTGATCCTCGTCGGCCAGCGCCACGCCGCAGCCTCCTGACCGGCCGCGGTTCAGGAGTGTTGGTGTCCTGCATGGCCGGGTGGCCTGAATGGTGGGCATCGTGTCATTGACGCCATCGGTGGGGTGGCCGCAGACTGCGGGCATGCCTCGCCGTCGCCCTCCCACCCCGGTCGCCGTCCTCGCCTATCCGGGCGTGCAGTCGCTCGACGTCGTCGGCCCCTTCGAGGTGTTCCGCGGTGCGGACGTGGCCCTCGGCGAGCCCTGGTATGCGCCCACGGTCGTGTCGTTCGACGGCGGGCCGGTCGCGACCGAGAGCGGGCTCGAGCTCGGCTCCTCACCGGTGCCGGGGCCCCGCACCCGGCTCGACACCGTGGTGGTCGCCGGCGGTGAGGGGTCGCGCGTACTCCACGACGACGCCGCCTTCGTCGCCGACCTCGCACGCCTGCTCGACCGGGCCCGGCGGGTGGTGTCGGTGTGTACGGGCGCCTTCCTCGTCGCCGCCACCGGGCTCGCCGCCGGCAAGCGACTGGCCACCCACTGGGCCCATGCGGACGGGCTCGGCCGACGCCACGGCGACGTGACCGTCGAACCCGACGCGATCTGGGTCCGTGACGGGGCGCTCTGGTCGTCGGCCGGGGTGACCGCCGGGATCGACGTGGCCCTCGCGGTCGTCGAGGCGGACCACGGCCCCGAGGTCGCCCAGACCGTCGGTCGCCACCTCGTGATGTTCCTGCGGCGCCCCGGCGGCCAGTCCCAGTTCGCCGAGCCGACCGGGTCGGCGGTACCCGCACGATCGTCGGTGCCGCCGTCGACGCCCGACGACGATCCGGTCCGTCGAGCGCAGCGACTCGTGCTCGACGATCCGGGCGCCGATCACCGCGTCGAGACCTTGGCCGACGCCGTCGGGATGAGCCCTCGACACTTCACCCGCTGCTTCACCGCCGCAGTCGGGGTGAGCCCGGCCCGCTACGTGGCCGAGGTCCGGGTCGACGCCGCCCGCCACACCCTCGAGACCAGCACGGCCACCGTCGCCGTCGTGGCCCGCCGGTGCGGGTTCGGCACGGCCGAAACGATGCGCCGCACGTTCCTCCGGCACCTCGGTGTGGCCCCCGACGACTACCGCCGTCGCTTCAGCCTCCGGCCCTGAGCTGTCCTGCTGTCGTCCTTTCCTCTTGTCCTCCTGCCCTCCGGTCCAGCCCAACCCGTCCCCACCAGAAAGCTCCATCCCATGACCACCGTCGCCTGCGTGCTCTATCCCCGCCTCACCGCCCTCGACCTGATCGGGCCCTACGAGGTGCTGCAACGCATCCCCACCCTCGATCCCGTGTTCGTCGGCCACGAGCGGGGCGAGATCCGCACCGAGAACGGCTTCCTCGGTCTCACCGTCGACGCCACCTTCGACGAGGTGCCGAGCCCCGACGTGATCGTCGTGCCCGGCGGCGTCGGCAGTCGGGCGATGATGACCGACGCCACGATCCTCGACTGGCTGCGGTCGGCCCACGCCACCACGACCTTCACCACCTCGGTGTGCACCGGCTCCCTCGTGCTCAGCGCCGCCGGCCTGCTCGACGGGCTCACCGCCACCACCCACTGGGGCACGGTGTCGACGCTCGAGAAGACCGGCGCCACCTACGTCACCGATCGGGTGGTCGAGCACCTCGACGAGCGCATCATCACCGCGGCCGGGGTGTCGAGCGGGATCGACATGGCGCTGCGGCTCGTCGCCCTGCTCGCCGACGACGTCGCCGCCCAGGCGTCGCAGCTGATGATCGAGTACGACCCCCAGCCGCCCTTCGACGTCGGGTCGGTGGCCAAGGCCGATGCGGTCGGGCCCGAGGTGATGACCCGGGTCGTCGAGTACGCACAGCATCGCGAGTGACAGCATCGCGAGTGACGGCACCGCGAGTGAGCGGGCCGGCGGGTTGCGGAATGTCACCTCGCGGTGACACGCGTTAAGGTCCCGCCGCATGCAGATCGACTCGTCCACGCCGCTGGCCTCGGCCGCCGCCGACCCGGCCGCCGCCGGCCTCGATGCCGACCGTCTCGGCCGGATCGCCGCCCACCTCGACGCCCGCTACTTCGGGCCCGGCAAGATCGCCGGCGCCCAACTGGCCGTCGTGCGGGGCGGCACGCTCGGCTACTTCGAGAGCTTCGGGCAGCGCGACCGTGAGCGGTCGTTGCCGGTGGGCGACGACACGATCTGGCGCCTCTACTCGATGACCAAGCCGATCACCGGCGTGGCGATGATGACGCTCTACGAGGACGGGCACTTCCAGCTCGACGACCCCGTCCACCGCTGGATCCCCGAGTGGCGTGACATGACGGTGCGCGAGGTGGCCGACGACGGCACCGAGCGGATCGTGCCGGCCGAGCGGCCGCCGACGATCCGCGACATCCTCAGCCACACGTCGGGCATCGGGTACGGCGAGAAGAACGGCGACCTCGTGCTCGGCAACAACTGGCTGTCGGGCCACGACCTGGCGTCGATGGCGCCGATGTTCGGCGACTGGCCGCTGCGGTTCCAGCCCGGCTCGCACTGGCTCTACAGCCACGGCATGGACATCGCCGCCCGGATCGTCGAGATCATGTCGGGCCAGTCCTACGACGAGTACCTGCGGGCCCGGATCTTCGAGCCGCTCGGCATGGTCGACACCGAGTTCTGGGTGCCCGACGACAAGCTCGACCGCTTCGCCGCCTGCTACGGCCGCAACGCCCGCAAGGAACTCGTGCTGGTCGACGACCCCGAGACGAGCTCCTACCGGCGGGTGCCGAAGCTGCTCAACGGTGGCGGAGGCCTGGTCGGCACCACGGCCGACTACGCCCGCTTCACCACGATGCTGGCCAACGGCGGTGAGCTCGACGGCACCCGCATCCTGGGCCGCAAGACGATCGAGCTGATGACCTCGAACCATCTCCCGGGCGACGGGGAGATGGCCGACTTCGCCCTGCCGATGGGCTATGGCGAAGTCGGGTTCGCCGGTGCCGGTTTCGGGTTGACCGTGGCGGTGTCGAAGGGGCCGGGCGCCACCGGGGTCGCCGGCTCGCCCGGCGAGTTCATGTGGGGCGGCGCGGCGTCGACCACGTTCTGGGTCGACCCGGCCGAGGAGCTCTCGGTCGTGTTCATGACCCAGCTGTTGCCGTCGGGCACGTTCAACTTCCGCGGGCAGCTCAAGGCGCTGATCTACGGCGCGCTGCTGTAGAGGGCGCTGCTGTAGGGGGCGCTGCTGGGAGCGGTCAGCCCTTCTGGGAGCGGCCCCGGGCCTGGATGGCCTCGCGGTTGGCGGCGAGGGCATCGGCGTCGAAGCCGGCCGCCCACTCGGCCGAGTAGGTCTGCTCGGCGTCGAGGGCCGGGTCGTCGAAGGGGGCGTTGGCGGTGCGGTAGGCGCCCTTGATCGCGGCCAGGTTGGCGGCCGGGATCTGGGCCATGGTCGACGCCAGTTCGAGCGCCCGAGTGAGCAGGTCGTCGTGGGCGACCACCTCGTTGACCAGTCCCCAGTCGAGGGCCTTCGCGGCGTCGACGTAGTCGCCGGTGAAGCTCATCTGGTGGGCCCGGCGTCGGCCGATCGCCTGGGGCAGCAGCACGCTGAGGCCCCAGCCGGGCATCACGCCGACCCGGGCGTGGGTGTCGGCGAACGCGGCCCGCTCGCTGGCGATCAGGAAGTCGCAGCCGAGGGCGAGCTCGAAGCCGCCGGTGACCGCCGGGCCGTTGACCGCGCCGATCAGCGGCTTGGTGAGGGTCTCGAACGGCAGTCGGCGCTTGGCCGTGCCGACCTCGAGCTCGAGGCCGCCGGTCGAGAGGTCCTTCAGGTCGAGGCCGGCGCAGAACGCCGGGTCGGCGCCGGTCAACACGAGCGCGTTGATGTCGGGGTCGGCATCGAGCTCGAGCATCGTCGAGAACAGGGTCGAGCGCAGCGCCATGTTGAGGGCGTTGCGCTGCTTCGGCCGGTTCATCGTGACGAGGGCGACCCCGTCGGTCGAACGGTCGACGAGGACGAGTTCGTCGGTGCCGGCTGCCTGGTCGGTGCCGGCTGCCTGGTCGGTGCTCATGACGCCACCGCCTCGACGGGCGCCATCTCGTAGGCGAGGGGGACGTGCTTGTGGCCGCCGACGAAGGTCGTCTTCATCGTGCGGACCTCGCCGTCGAGTCGCACCGAGGCCAGGCGGGGGAGCAGGGTGCCGAAGAGGCTGCGCAGCTCGTTGCGGGCGAGCTGGGCGCCGAGGCAGAAGTGGACGCCGTAGCCGAAGCTGATCTGCTTGTTGGCGTTGCTGCGGGTGATGTCGAAGCGCAGCGGGTCCTCGAACACCTTCGGGTCGATGTTGGCCGCCTTGTAGGAGAGATAGAGCCAGTCGCCCTTCTTGATCTCCTGACCGGCGACCTCGGTGTCGGCCGTGGCGGTGCGCATGAAGTGCCGCACCGGGGCGGTCCACCGCAGCATCTCCTCGACGGCGTTGTTGAGCAGCGACGGGTCGCTCTTGAGGAGCTCGAACTGCTCGGGGTGTTCGGCCAGGGCCGCCATGCCGCCCGCCATGGCGGAGGAGGTCGTGTCGTGGCCCGCCGTGGCGACGATGATGTAGTAGCCGAGCTGCTCGAGCGTCGGGATCGGTTCGCCGTCGATCTCGCCGTTGGCGATGAACGACGCCAGGTCGTCGGTCGGGTTCGCCTGCCGCTCGGCCGTGAGGCCGGAGAAGTAGGCGAAGAAGTCGGCGATGATGCCGTTGAGCACCTCGGGGGTGAGGGGCTCGCGCTGGAGGTCGGGG